>NZ_JBALEQ010000123.1:0-111026 GCF_036917775.1 Nostoc sp. | reverse complement strand
ATCACAATCAAACTAATATATTTTAAGCCTTCGCCCAAAAGTACCATATTTTGGGCTATTTTTATCGGATTTTTCTTAACATTCAACACTTCTGGATAAAATCTTGTACCCCACATTCCGCACCCGGAACTGTCACAAAAGAAATAGCAAAGAATTTTGGGGTTAGTTTTTGATTTAAAACCAAAATTGGAGAGATGGAAATTTAAAAATCAAACCAGAGTTTGCGAAAATAAAGAATCGGTATAAAAAATGCTGCACTAAAACGTAGAGTTACTAAACATAGAGTGAGTAACTCTTGCAAAAATTAGTAAAAGTAAAGCTTAATTAAAATGATAATCAAACTAATAAATAGTAGCGACGACAAGTACTAGGAAAAAATTGTAATATCCATAATCTTTCATCAGAGAGGTTTGATATTTGTGAAACACTATTAACAATTAATAAATGAATACCTTGGAAACATTGAAATATCCACCTGAGAGTGGGGCGGTCTGTTGGTTTACCTAATTGATTTTTTATTTCCTGGTTTTGAGCTAATAAAATTCCACGTAACTGTCGTTGTCCTAAAGTATAAACCAACAAACATAACCCCATAATCATGGATAAAGCTTCAATGCGCTCCGGTGACTTAATAAATATGCTATCTGTTAGGAATAAAGGGTCTTTTAAGAAAGCAAAGCCTCTTTCACATGATTGTTGAGCTTTATATTCCTTAATCATGTCAGTGTGGCTTAATTGGGATTCATCAATAATATTAGTTGCTAAAATAAATTTTCCCGAAGCGCGATTTTCAAGTTCAATTGCTGCTTCATCTTGCTCTAATTGCGCGGATATCTGATAGCAATATTTCCAGTCATTCTGATTGTTGTTTTTGTTTTTACCTTGAGGTTTTAACTGTTTCTTAGATATTTTAATTTCAGCCAAACAATGATATTTTAATTGCTCTGATAGATGTAATGCAGCTTTCTTGGCATCTCGATGACAAGCAAATTCTTCATTACATAATTTTGTGAGCTTTTGATGAGCATTTATTTGGGCTTGCTGAACACGGCGCATCAGCTGTTTAGAATCTGCTTTTTTCCGTTCTTGGCTTTCAACTATCAGCCATCTTTGCTCGATCCCGGCATAGTTACTAGACTTGACTATATATGAATAACCTGTTATTTCACTTTGGATTAAATCTTTGGAGTCTATTCCTAATAGTATTTGCTTGGCTAACCCCACTGTCAATGGAACTCTGCATAACCATTTGAGGCTTTTCATCAAATTCAGGTTTTCGGCACTATATAATGCACTGTCTGCTACCATTAACGCATCTGTATCAATATTTTCTCGAAAATTTACGAGAGTTCTCGCAAAGGTTTTCGTATCTGATTGATTTCCTGACGCTGCTTTTAAAAAGATGGGAATATCCCCATCACTGCTACAAATTAACTCTATAATAAATTGTTTTAAGTCTGGTCTATGATCTCTTGAATAACCATAAGTTATATTTATTGGTTGTGGTGCTAACTCTAGGAGCTTATCTTCATTTTCTGTGGGAGCATTTCTTTCAAAGGCTACTTCGGGTAAACCAGTTTTATATTCTCCGTGCAGATGCAATGAAGAAGAATCTAAGTGTAGCGATGATAAATCTACTCCATATTTTTTTACTGCTGCTAACGCTATTAAAGTGAAGATTCCACTTAATCCTTTTAAATATAATTGGTCTAATACTCTTCCTAGTCTGTCGTCATTTAAATGTTCTGGTAATACTCCTTCTCCTATCAAGTGTTCACAGGCATAGCTATCCATATATTTAGGAAACATATATAATGTTCCAGATACAAACCCTAACCCGTTTAGTATCATTGCTTTGACCGCCTGACCCGCACTCACTTTGGACTGCGGGTGCTGTCCAAGTATTTTATTTATTTGGTCTACCAACCCTATTTCATCAATAATTCCTGCTACTATCCCCAGGTGATTTAGATTTTTTACTTCAATGCTCAAAGGCGAATTCATTTTCACACTATATCCCATCAACTATTTTTAGCTTTTCATGATGGAAGCTTATAGAGTGCTAATTTTATTTATTTTTTGACTTTTACCCTGATTCTGGCTATTAACTTTACTTCTGGATTTTTATTGTCTCAATTTTTACCAGTAGTTTTAATTTACTTACTGCTTTCTCTGTGTGCCAGTTTTAGGTGCGGAATGTGGGTTGTACGTAAGCGAGCGGTAATTGAGTCAGTAAATGACCATCTCAAAAATATATGTCAAATAGAACACTCACGACATCGTAGCCCATTCAACTTTTTGGTTAACTTGGTAGCTGGTTTGGTTGCCTATACCTATTTGCCCAAAAGACTTACCTGCACTGCCTCCTGCTATTTTTTAGTTCCGTCGAACTCACGTTAATTTAATATAGCCGTTTACCTGAGCTAATTGTTTTGATTTATAGCTCTAATTTACTATGTCAAAAATCTAGTTTGGTCACTTCAATTCATTATTCTAATTTATAATTTCAGCCTTTAACATCTTCATTTATTTATCTCATGCGAATCTATCTGCCATCAGTTCTTATTACTGCTTATTGAGAATAAATTTTGATGGCATTTTTGGTAATTCATGGTGGCTAAAATGTCTTTTTTATTTTCAAATGTCTGTTTTTATTCTTGCGTACCTTTTTTTTCTCAGTAATTTACGTTTGTGACACTTGGGGTGCGGAAGGTGGGTTGAAACCACCTATGAAAAAGGAATCAAGCTTCTGTCACAAGAGTTAAAACAGTACCAACCTTTTTGGCAGCGTTCTGAGACATTACCCAAATGGGATATCACGATTGCCCCTGTTTGATTGGGATCTTATTTTCTTGCAAGTCCCCAACCAAGCATAGGAGTCACCTTCCATACTCAGGTTAAAGGCTGATCGCTTTCTCCTTGCGGGATCTTCCCCACCTCTGGTCGTGGTGCAGACATGATTTGCTTTTGCTGTTCTTGTAGCCAGGTTTCAAAGAGTTCATTCAGTAGTCGCACTTTCATAAATTCATCCAGTTGTGCAGGGATAAATTTTTCCAGCCGCAAAATTACGAACCACTCGGCGATGCGGGTAGGGGGCAATATCTGGCCTGGTTGACTGCTAGATAGCATTTGTACCATTACCGGATGTAGTGCATTCAGTTCAATCGGACCTACTAAACCGCCAGTTTGGGCTTCTGGCCCGAGCGAATATTCACGCGCCAAGTCGGCAAAAGAATTTTCTTTTGCCTGAATCCGGAAGTAAAGTTCTTGGGCAATTCCCACATCCTGGGTTCTTAGTAGGGAATAAATTACTTTGTCTAGTTTTGCTTTGGACTGAAAAAAGTAGGATTCCAGTTTATTACCCCAAGTGGCTTGCTTGAATTTTTCAATTTTAAGCTTACGAGTTGTAATAACTTCTAGCTGTTCGGTAGTCAGCCCTTGATGTGCCATCCAAGTCTGGATGTCTTCTTCATTTTTGAACTGTTTTTCAACGTAAAACTGCTGTTTGGCTTGGGCTATTTCCTCAGGTGTACACTCTATTGCTATCTTCTCAGAGCGTGAATTTTGCTCTATGGCCTCATCGATGATCAATTCTCTCTGCAACTGTGGCAGCATTTGGTAATTTCCTAGCAAGGAAATCAGCTCACTCGCTGTGATTGTACGATTACCGATTTGGATCGCTTCAGTCATTAGCTTTCAGGCATCTCAATAATATCTAGTTTTTTAAAGAAGCTAAACCGTAGCCCATTCACTGGGAGCTTTTGTCTTAATTTTACCGAGTTAAGTACACTTACCTCACTTTCTCAATAATTACACACTTTAAAATATACAAATTATATATCCCACATTCCGCAGGTTAGTTAAGAAAGAAGATAATATTTTCGACAAGGAGCGCCCAAAAACTGGAGAATCCATTGCCTTTCATGGGTTAAATTGGCAATTTGCTTGATTTGGGCGACCGTAACCAAATGAATCGACATAAAAGATTGAAACACCCAACGTAAGGTTGGAGTAGAAGTTGGTTTACCCAACTGATTATCAATAGTTTTTTTGACCGTTATAAAGCTTGACGTAAAGCCCTTTCACCCAGACTATAAACAAGCAAGCACAAACCCATGACCATTGCTAGTGCAGCAACTCGCTCAGTCGAATTGAGGAATAAACTCGAAGTAAAAAACAAGGGGTCTTTGAGAAACCGAAAACCGCGCTCAGTAGACTGCTGTGCCTTGTATTCCCGCAAAACATCATCATTGCTGAGTTCTTCAGTATCGAAGACATTGGTTGCTAAAATAAATCTTCCAGCTCGTTTGGTTTCAATAGCGATCGCTATTTCCTTGGGTTCTAGCGTTGCATCAACTTGGTAGTAAAAGGTGGGGGAAGCATTCTTGCTTGGTCTACCACGTCCAGGATTTTTTTTACCTCCTTAACCTGGATATTAAGCAGTTGCATTAAGTCTAGAATAAATTGTTTCAAGTCTGGGCGGTGGTCTCTTGAATAACCATAATTTTATATTCCTCCTGGTTCCGCCTCCTCTGCTGTTGCATTGTTCATATAATCGCCATCAACGTGGAAAGAACTTGAATCGCGGCGTAGGCTATCCATTTTGACCCCGAATTTACGTGCTGCACAAAGCGCCATTGTCACAAATACTTCAGTTAGTCCAGCCTCATATAATTTGTCCAATACTCGACCCAAACGGTCATCATTTAAATGTTCTGGGCGTATTCCTTCTCCTAAAAGATGCTCTGTAGCAATACCCAACGAAAAACTTTTCAAACAAATATAAAGGCGCACTCACAAACCCTAATCCGTTTAAAATCATTGCTTTTACAACTTGACCTGCACTGATAATTTCTTGAGAGTGAGTTCCCAACTGCCGATTAATTTGTTCTACTAAATTCATCTCATCACAGATGCCTGCGACTATGCCGCAGTAGTCAATATCCTGTACCCTGATATCTAATGGTGATGCTGTCATGCTTCTAAAATGCAGCAAGCATTTAGGTCATTTTCAAAATACAGCATTTACGAGCGCACCTGCGGAATCTGGGTTAAATTTAATGTTTTAAGCTCTACCATCGCAGAAGCTGGTTTTACCTTAGTGAAAAGATGCGTTATTGAGAGAGCCATATTTACTCATTGGCGCGATCAATTTTAAATTGAGGACGTGAAGTCAGGTAAATCATCAGATTTACTAAGAATGAATAAACTTCCATCTCCCCCACGGCCAATTCTTAAGGTTTCATCTAAATAAGTAATGTCTAATGTCGGAGTCCTGCTAGTAGGATTATTAGCTGAAAAAACCTTAAATGGGTTGAGTTGAGGAGTATTAATACCAACAATTTTCTCAATCGATAGGTAGCGTTTGTCAAAATAAACGTTGAGGCGTTTGTTAGGTAGAGGTTCTAAATCTTCTTTGGCTGGCTCAAAGCTAGCTGTCACTTTCACATATCCTGATACTATCCCCAGAGGATGTTTAACCTTAGCTAGATTGAAAAACAATTTATTTGCAACATCAATTACTTGATAAACTTTACCCAGCTTTAAGCCCAATGGGAGAGAAACTAAAGAACGGATTTCTCTAGCAGTAGAGTATTGCAGTTGCCAAGCTCCGTCTAACAAATGAGTCGCGTTAATTAGAGGATTAAGATTCGGATTGACGCTCTCTAGTTCCGTCGTCAATTCTTCAATTTCTTCGGCTAAGGTTTTGTCTAGCTTCAAATCGGTAACAGGAGAGCCATCGCTCTTAGCTTGAATCTCCTCAAGCTTGGCTTGTAATTTTTCCTTAAGCAAGACGTGGGCCAAGTAGCGATCGCGCATTTTAAATTAGTGTTTGGATGAACTGAACCTGCTGCTTAATTTTGGATTTTAGATGTCTCTAAAATCTAAAATCCAAAATCTATAACTCTTACAGTTGCCGCACTAATGGCTGACCATCTTTGACTTCACCAATCAAAACTAAATCGACACAGTTAACAAAAATACCATTTTCCAGAACACCGGGAATGTTATTTAATGTTTTTTCTAGGCTGACTGGATCTTCAATAGAGTCAAATCTGACATCTAAGACAAAGTTACCTTGGTCAGTGATCACTGGGCCAGCTTTTTTGATACCCATGCGGAGTTCGGGTTTCCCACCGAGTTTTTTAATGGCATTGGTTACAGGAGTAATTGCCATTGGAATCACTTCCACGGGTACAGGGAAACTAGAACCCAAACGATCTACTAATTTACCACTATCTACCACGACGATAAACTGTTCTGCCAAGTAGTCTACGACTTTCTCGCGGGTATGTGCTGCACCACCGCCTTTAATCAAATTCTTCTGCGGATCAACTTCATCTGCCCCATCAATGGCAATATCGATGTGGTCAATAGCATCTAAGGTGGCGAGAGGGATACCATACTGCTTCGCCAGCACTTCTGACTGAAACGAGGTAGGTATGCCAATGATATCTTTGAGTTCACCAGACTTGAGGCGATCGCCTAAAAACTGAATCGTATATGCTGTAGTTGACCCCGTACCCAACCCGACAATAGAACCCGATTTTACTAGGGCGGCAGCGGCTTTGCCAACTTCTTGCTTCATCAACTTTACGGGATCTGTTCCTGTCATTCCCAAAACTCCTGAAAAACTGACTATAGTCCATAGTAGTGGGCAGATAACATCAAAAGATGAAAGGTAAAAAACAAGTTTTTGCTAATTTATGCTTCCTTTACTCGGAACTTGTAAAAAATAAAACATTGTGGTGTCCGGAATAAAGGAGATTGTTTATGTAGTAACATAGTATATTACTATACTGAAAAATCATGGCAAAGCCTCCGCATACTGGTCTTACATTCGAGAAACTGATCGCTGAGATGGCCCCAGAAGTGTCAAATACCTTGACACCAGAGCAATTAGAAGGCATGAAAAGGGTTTTTAACTCTCGTGTTTGGACTCGTCATTCTTTAGACATAAGAGTTTCAGTACCAATTCCCGGATTAAGGTTTTATTTGGTGTTGCTAGCAGGTTCAGAACGTCGTTCTAAAACGCGTTTACGCTCTGAAAAAGGTTTATATCCTTTTTGGACTCCTGCTAATACCTTATTTGTCATCGGATTTTTAATGGTTCTATCGGCTTGTAGCTACACTATATTTTCTGTCGCATCCTCTTCACTTACTCCTCTAACTAACTTGAATTACCCTACTTCAATTCCTTGGATTAACGAGAAATCAGAATGTGAACGCACCAATAGAGTCTGGAATGATGGGAAGTGCTGGGATTCTGAACACAGTCCTAATTTTTAAACATACACTCTCGTAGCTCCGCAACATTGCCCAGCCTAAATTCGTCACTAGCTGAGTTATAGGTTATTAAGAACACCAAATTTTGCGTTAACCTCAGTAACGTAGTTTTTTAAATTCACGTTAGTAGCTAAAAGTGGTTATGGTGATGCGTCAGCTTTCAATTACTCTATCTTTAGTAGCACTACTACAAAATTTACCAGCAATTGCTCAAGTGCCAGAAACGACTTCTGGAACCTCATCTGATTCTATTCAACAGGTAATTGCTGCAAAATGGATGACAAACTTTTCTGATGGCAAGTTTTATCCAGAAAGGTTAGTGAGCAGGGCAGAATTAGCGTCGATTATGGTAAAAGCATTTCGGCTTGATAAAAGAGAAGCTGTTAACAAAGCAAATTTAACGATTCCAGATGTTCCTCGTTCTTATTGGGCATTTAATGATATACAGACAGTCTTAAAAACTGACATCATGAAAGGCTATCGGGGCAATGAGTTTTTCCCTAATCAAAAGGTGACAAAGGCGGAAGCTCTTGCTATTTTCGCTCAAGCTTATGGTGTCTTTCAGTTTCCTGATGAGGCTGTAAATGAGATTCTGGCTTCACATCCAGATGAAAAGTCTATCCCAACTTGGGCTAGAAAAGCGATCGCTACAGTAGCTACTGAAGGATTTCTCAACACAGATGCTCAAGGCAATATTTCTCCATTAAAACCCGTTACCCGTGGAGATATGGCTTATGTATTGAGTAAGTATTTACAACGACAACAGCGACAACCTGAAACACCAGAAGTTCCGATTATTCCAAATAGCCCACAATCACGTTAAGTAGGTTTGCACAATTAAAGCTAAATGGCAAGGGTTGTCCTTTGTCATTGGTCATTAGTAAGGATTTTAAGCCTGTTTACGTTTCGTAGCATAATTTGGTTTATTTCTACCAACTTACTTGGCTTAGTGCCAAGTTTTTATACACTGCCCTCTACTGGATCACTCACGCCAGAAAAAAGGGCAGAGGCATCGCAGCAGTGGACGCAGTTACGCACCAATGAAAAACGACATTTTGCGTAGGCGTAGCCCGCCGTAGGCATCGCTCAAGATTTATTTTGAATTATAAACCAAGAGAACGCATGAAGGATGTCATACAGATCCTCTCTGTTTGCTCAAGTTAATCAAATGAGTGATTGCATCTTCAAGTAGCTGAAATGCTAACAAACTAATTACTGCTTCGCTGAAATTGGGTTCGTAAACTCCCCAAAGCTCAAAGTTCTCCACCATAACGTAGGGTAATCTGTATAAATATGAACACAAGTGCAGCATATAGATTCCTTTCTTGATAATAAAAGGTGCAGATGACCCGCATTAAATACTTACTACAAAAGAAGATTTAGTTCCTTTTGCCATTGGAGTAAGGGCTTTTCCCAAGCTTCCTCCCACTTTTGGGCAAAGAGAGGTTTGGCATTTTTCCCCATTTTCCATCCGGTTTGAATAGCATCAAGCAAAGTAGGCAATTCTTCAGGATTGAATAGAAGGGTAGACATCATGCTACTAGAAAGCAAAGATACTGCTAGAGGATAGGGAAACTGTAACAAGTGAAATGCTTGTAATCCGATCTCGTCAGATGGTGATACACCAAAACCAGTGACGATATGCCAGATATCATGAGTTTGGCTCAGTCTCGCCTCCACATAACTGGCATCGGAATAAATGGGTATCTCTTCGTACAAGTCTTCAGCTCGAAATCCCTTTGCCTTCATTGCCATGCTGTAAAGGTATCCCAAGGAATCCGGTGGATATTGCAACAAAGTGTCCAGATCATGAGGTGGGGCCATGTATCGCTCTTCAATTAATGCTGCCGAACCAGAATCACGCTTTAGGTGTTCTACTGCAATGTCAAAGGAAGGTGTTTCCAGCAAAGCAACAACCATCTCTCCCACTACATCCAGACTGGAATCTCCGGCAAGCATTGCCAGAAAAGGCTGGAATGCGTTAATTTGTTGCATCTGACGGGTTAAATCGTTTCCAACTTTGGCAGTGGGTAATGTAAGTGAATCTTTGTCCATAACAATATCCTCCTGTAGTCAGGCTAAAATATGAGCGTTGCTCATATTTATAAAATACGAGTAATGCTCATGTTTAGTCAAGCAAATTTCTCACCGATTTTTTTAACTTCATGACCACCGATTCATCAAAGCCTAGAGGGATGCGTCGCCAGCCCCGCCAAGCTCGTAGCCAAGAGCGTGTCAATCAAATTTTGGATGTAGCTGAACAACTGTTTATTACGGAGGGTTATAACGCTACCAGTACCAATGCGATCGCAGCTAATGCCAAAGTACCTATCGGATCGCTGTACCAATTCTTTCCCGACAAAGCAGCAATTCTTTACGGACTAGCAGCTCGCTATAACCAGCAACTCCATCACTTATTAATAGAGTTGAATACACCTGAAAGCAAGAGTTTAACTCTCTCTAAATATATGGAACAGGTAATTGATACCGTTGATCAATTCTTTACTGATTATCCAGGTTATCACGCCATCTTTATGCCCTTGCAAAGTTCAATGCCTGAACTAGAAGCGATCGATGCGGCGGCTGATGCCCAACTGATTGATGATTTGGCGATGTTTATATCGGAGCATTATCCAGATTTAGAACCAATCGTCTATGAAGCGATCGCTTTTGTGTTAGTTAAAACGATCGGCATCCTTTTGTGGACATCTCTTAGCCATGAAAAAAAATTCCGTCAACAATTGGTGACAGAAACAAAAAGATTGACTCTAAGTTACTTGCAAAGTTACTTGTAGCGACCTGCAAGATCAACATCGTCAAAATCGAGCATTATGTCCAACGCTAATCGCTCGTTAGTGTCCAGTATCTTCACTGCAAATAAAATCAGTTTTGACCAGGACTTCTATACTTGTCTCGAAGCTGGCGAAGATATAAGGAATTAGATTGTGTTGGTTGCTGCTGCACATAATTCCCATAATTCCCATAATTAGACTGTGATGGTTGCGTCGGCTGCTGCAACCCATAATTTCCATAATTAGATTGTGGTGGTTGCGCCGGCTGCTGCAAGCCATAATTTGCATATCCCATAGGATTTGTGGGAGTGACAACACCTTGATTCGGAATCTGGCTAGAGTAAGGTGCAACATTATTTGGTATGCCAGAGGTGGCTGGGGGCGTTCCTGGTGCTACATTTGGCACTACCTGACCGTTATTTAAATTACTGTAAGGATTTTGCTGCAAGTTCGTATAACCTGTACCAGTATTTAACCCATTACTAGGCACTACCTGACCGTTATTTAAATTACTGTAGGGATTTGGCTGGAAGTTCGTATAACCTGTACCAGTATTTAACCCATTACTAGGCACTACCTGACCGTTATTTAAATTACTGTAGGGATTTGGCTGCAAGTTCCTACCCGTTGACATATAGCCTGTCCCAGTAGTTAACCCAGTACTTGGTAGAGAATTCTGACTGGATAAGCTATTCATGGGTGGCATTAACGTTGTTCCTGGCTCAGAGGCTCGGCCCAAAGCATTTGTCTGAGTTGCAGTGGTACCATTAAAGCCAGACAGCTTCTGATTTGTCGATTGATTGAGTATTGCTTGCAGAGGGCTGACAGAGGCAGAATTTTGATTCTTGTTAGTTTGATTCGTGAATCCAATTCCCAGGTTAGAGGATGTCTGTTCCCCTTCTGTTGGTTCAGATGCCCCAGTTAAAGTTTTGATACCTAGAAACTGATTATTATCAATCGTCCCAGTCCGCAATAAATTTTCGGTTTGTACGACAAAAGGATTTTTGACGGCGGGGGGGGTGTCGCCATTAACGCCTAAAGTAGGATTTACTTTGGCATCACTAGCAGACTTTTGTTTGTTAATTGCATCCTCTAATAAACTTTTGCTATTTTTTGTCTCAGTTTTTTCTTTGGGAGTATTTGCCGTTGATGAGAGAGTCGCTTGCTCAAAGTCATTAAATAAAACTGGCAGGTTATCAATATCGGCTGCAATGGCTCTATTTTCTGCTGACAGTGAAGAATCAGTAGGGGTTTGTGAAGTTACTTTGTTTTTTTGCTTATAAACGAAAATATCTGGATTTGACCAGTATTCCCAGGTTACTAGCCCCACTACAGATAAAAAAATTGCAGTTACCCAAAAACCAGGTCGCCCTAGATTCCATAACCTGGCTCTGAGATAGCGTAAGTAGGCGGGAGGATAATGACGATGTGGCATGGGATTGCTAATTGAAATTTACTCGAAATCGGGAAAAATTGACGGAAACTGAAGGCTTTGCTGTTTAATGCTTTTGCTTTCCTTAACAGGAAATATCTCAACTAAAGTTGGATCGTGATTTTATCCTAACTTCTCCATCAGTTATTAGTCATTACCAATAGATATGTAACAGTCAAAAATTTACTTTTTAGCGGCTGGAGTGCTTTGGCAAGATTTTCTAGAAAGTTACGGCAATTTATGGTTGGTTTTTGAGCATTGGTCACATTGGATAACATCATGAGTTGACAGTTGCTCTAAATTTATTGTTGTAGCTGGACAAAAGTTCGACTTTTTTACTTTCTAGTTAGCAAACTGTAGGCTGCAATGCTTCGATATATACACCTCTGAGGGCGCTGTGCCGCACCATACTATTAACCAGGAGACTACAGCAATGATGAAAGCTGAAGATATCATGACCAAAGATGTAGTTACCATTCGCGGTTCAGCAACTGTTGCTGAAGCAGTGGTGCTGATGAAGGAAAAAAAATTGCGGGCGCTAGTTGTAGATATTCGCCATGAGAACGATGCTTATGGCATTGTCACAGAAACAGATATTGTCTATAAGGTAACAGCCTACGGTAAAGATCCAAAGCAAGTCTGGGTTTACGAGATTATGAGCAAGCCCTGCATTGTGGTAAATCCTGATTTGGGTGTGGAATATGTAGCACGGTTATTTGCCAACACTGGTATTCATCGGGCACCTGTGATTCAAGGCAAGTTGTTAGGTATCATCTCGATTACCGACATTTTGACCAAAAGCGACTTTGTGGAAGCGCCAAAAGCGCTACTGCTGGAGGAGAGAATTCAAAAAGCAATTCAACAGTCTCGCGCTATTTGCACTGAACAAGGTGCTTATTCTAAAGCTTGTGCAGCCGCTTGGGATGAGGTAGAAGAACTCCAGGCTGAAGCTGCTCATCAAAAAGCTGAGGGGATGGTATCAGCTAAAGTCTCTTTTGAAGAATATTGCAAGGAAAACCCAAATGCACCAGAATGCCGAAATTATCACCCGTAATTGAAGTTGGAAATTGGGAATTGGGAATTGGGAATTGGGTGTTGGGCATTGGGCATTGGGCAAGAGGACAAGGAGAATTGGGGACAAGGGGAAAGACTTGTTTCAAATTCTCACCTCTTGTCCCCTTGTCCCCTTGTCTCCCCTGCTCCCCTGCTCCCCTGCTTTTTAAGGGGGATTTAGGGGGATCTGAACTTTTGATACCAATAAGGGGACTTTTAAAACATCCTCTGAACCCTACCCTCAACCCTTTAAGAATAAGTGAGGAGCTTGCTCTGAGGTATATTATTTGATTGTATATTTTTCCTTATTTTAAATTGCTACTTATGTAAAATTTATGGCTCTCCTAGACTTCGTTTGATAAATTAATACTAAAAAACACCTAAAACACCTAATATAACTAGGTTTCGATAAAATAGAATCAAAGATTTAATAAAAATATGCTTTCTGATTCTTGAATCCCCTACTATGTAAGGACTTAACCTGATATCAAATATTAATTTTCTATAACTAGTCTAGGAGAGCCAAATTTATTAACTTGCAGAAATAATGGGGCGAGCTACTGAGAAAAAGCTAGAATCTTGCCAGTTATTTAATAATATTAAAGCATTAAATAAAATCTATCTTTACCTATCTAATTGCTGAAATTAAAGCGGCAAGAGATATTCATCTATGACTATATTTAAAGGCATAGTTATACCAATTCAAAGTTATAAAAGCTGACATCCAAAATATAAAAAAGCCTCCCGATAATGGGAGGCTTGGATGTGAGCGGAGACAACTTGTTAAACTACGGCCTTGCAGCCAGCGCTCCTCCTAATGCAGAGAAAACGGCGGAGACGGATGCTGTGGCAAACAGCCACCACGCTGCTGTAGCTGCGGCTTTGCGGGTTTCTTCAGCTTGTCGCTGTGCTTGATGCTTCACCTGTTCTAAGCGGCGTTGGGCTTCTTGCTGTATGCGTTCTGCACGTTGCAATACTGTGTTGCGGGCCCGTTCAATTTGGTCGATGATCCGGTTGGCATCTTCCTCAGAGATGTCCTCACGAGAACTCATAATTGCTACTAAAGTCTCACGATCAAAAGATGATAGGCGATCGCGCAGGGCATCAAATCCCGCTTGAGGATCGTCAAAAAATGTGCGGACATCGCGCTTAATACTATCGTAATTTAGTTCCGGGCGATCCAGGGAGTTAAGATAGTTGCGGATGCGGGCAAAAACCCCATCAATTGCATCTTGAATGCCTCGTTGAATATTCCGCACTTGTTCTACAAATTGATCCCTGACAGACACCATGTTATCGGCAATCCGCGCTGCTTCTTCATCAGACATATCTTCCCGAATTTTCAGCAGGGCGATGATGGTATCACGGTCAAAATGGGAAAGGCGATCACTAAAACTTTCTACCCCAACTCGCGGATCGTGCAAGAGTAGTTGCAAGTCGCGTTTGATACCTTCAGGATTGAGTTCTTCTTTACCAGTTTGGCGCAGGTACTCTTCTAGATAAGCTTTGAATGTTTCTGCTCTTTGCTGTGTGCGGGTAGCTAAACGACGAGGCGCACGGACAAAGTTACGAATCGAAGTTTGGGTGGAATCAATGATTTCATTGACTTGTTGTTCGCTCAAATCTTGACGTTGACTGAGCAACTTCACCAACGTATCTCGGTCTAACTGCGACAATCGACGGCGTAGTGCGCTGGCTCCCTCTTTGGGATTTTCAAACAATTTGCTCAAATCTCGCTGAATACCCTCTGGATTCAGTTCTTGTTTACCAGTATTCCGCAGATAATCTGCGATCGTGGTCGTAACAGAGTCGTATTGCTCTTTGGCTTTATCCACTACAGCTTGGGGTGTGTGGCGAATGTTATGCCACGACTCCTCAGCCGCATTGATGATTTGATTAACTTGATCTTCACTCAAATCTTGGCGCTGACTCAACAATTGCACCAAGGTATCGCGGTCAAAGCGAGACAACCGCGCCCGAATTGAGGTAATTCCAGCTTGAGGATCTTCCAGTAGCTTTTTGAACTCCGCGCGGATAGCATCAGGATTCAGTTCTGATTTTCCGGTGTTACGCAGATATGATTCTACATTCAGCCACAGAGTTTCTGCTTGGTATTGTGCCTGTTCAGCCAATCCTTTGGATTCTACCAAGACGCGATCGCGCTGTTTTTCCAATTCATCCAGAATGCTGTCTACTTCATATAGCTGGACATCATTCCGTTCTAGCAATATCTCCCGAATTTCCTGACGTTCAATGTGCGCCAGTCGTAATGTCAGGGTTTCATAATCTGCATCTGAGTCTTGCAACAGTGGTTTAAAATTCTGTTCAATGCCTTCAGATGTCAAATCTGTTTTCGGGGTAACGAGCAGATAACTTTCTACTGCGCGTTGCAAGTCTTGGACTACCTCTCTTTCTTCGATACCTGTAACTGTCACCAGCACATCTTTGCGGACAAATTCTAGCTGATCTGCAATGCGCTGAATTTGGCCTTGGGTAAGTAGTCCCCGTTGTTGGAGAATTTTGACGAAATCGTTACGTGATAATCTTTCTAGTTCTCTGCGGACTATTCCAGGATCAGCTGCTGGGTCGTAAATGACATCACGAAATTCTTGGGCAATTTTTTCTGAGCTTAGTTGCCAAGCATAAGTGTTGTACAGATAGTTTTCGACATCAGATCGAATTGGGCTATAGGGTTGTGATGGTGTTGGCAAACCTAACTTATCTGCTTGTTGGGTGACTTTATCTTTGGCTGTGGTAAGGCTACCCAAGATTTTTTCCACATCCAAATCAGATAAATCTGCCCGTCCTAACACAACGGCAGTTAATGCAGATAGCCCTTGCTGGATGGTACTTTGAATTGGCCCACCAGTAGATGCCTTTTGGTCAGTCTCCTTGGAACCACGTGTTTCTGCAACTAATCGATCCAGCTTGGCGTTGAGTTCATCTGTCTTGCTTTGTCCTGCTGGAAGTGATTTCAGATAATCCATTAACTCACCCATCCGGTCTTCGGTGGGTGAATGCTGACTTACTACCTGTTGCCAAACCTTATATAAAGTATCAGCAATGCGGGTAACGTCTTTTTTAGAAAGATCGGTGCGACTGCTGACTAACTCGATAAACTTTTGGCGGTCAATGTTGCGAATATCTGGAGTCCCGGCGATCGCTTTTAATTGAGGATCGTTGAGTAAATTTTCAAAATCACCCCGAATTTTCGACACATCCAACTCTGGTGGACGCAGCTTATCTAAATAATCTTCTATGTTTTCCCGAATACTTCCAGGGTCGATGCCGCTTCCTAGTTCTCGACGGATAGCGGCGGCGGCGGCTTCAGCTGTGGCTACAACTTGATTATTAACAGCTTTAGCGCCTAGTGCGGCTGTAGCTGTACCCATAATCGCCTGAAAACCGGAAGTTGCCGTATTTACGACTGAGCCAATTAAGGAACCCACGGTAGTGGAACTGACCCAAACCAGGAGTAAAAAGTAAGCACCCCAAATTACCAAACCGAGAATTGCTCCTAAGCCTGGATCTAAGATTACAAGACTCAATTTCACTGCCAGGAAACAGGCAATTAATAGAGCGATCGTCACAGTAACTAACGTCCAAATCCCTACTGCTGTACCGATTTTGCGAATGCTGCCGCCCAAACTTCCGACTTCCCCAGAATCTGAATCCGAGTCAGATGAGTGCCCCAGATAGGAAATACCTGCTGCAAGGGAGAGATTAGTTAGAACTAATTGGAAAGCAAAGGCTAAAATCACGCCGGAGATTAAAGCCACAAAAAAGCGCGGCCCGGAAGTGAGAACTGATGCCTGTGCTGGCGTGACGTTTGAGGGATCTACTGGAACCTGTGCTAACCACAATAGTGGTTTGTAGAGTCCCAGCATGATTTCCGTACTTTGGAACATTGTATTTCCTTCTACTAAGTTTAAATTTGGGGAATTAAGATTTTCTTGAGAAGCAACTCTTAGTATTTTTGTCTGTACCTATGGCAATACCTAACTGTTTAGTTCAGAATCGTAGAATTTAGCTGTTTAAAGCATCTCTCCAAAGGCTGAAAACTTTATCCAGCAAAAGATATAAATTTTATTATCTAACGGTAAAAGTAGTTAAGAATTTAGTTAATTATTGGCTGCCATGCTCTGAATTTTAACTGCCTAATCAAAATAATTGATTTTCCTAAAACTAGAGTTTGATTACTAGAGCTTTACATTTATTTATAATTATTTTTTCTATCACCCTCTCAGGGTGGATTTGTCGGCACGAATATATTAGTACCTATTTGTGCGTACAGGCAGAAAGCAATCTAGTTATAAATAGCTACATTAAAGTTAACAAATGAATTGTTGACGACAACAAGATGGCAACTCATTATTCCAGAGATTTGCCAATACTTGTAAAAGAGTAATTTGCTTTGGAATTTAGTCGGTTATAGTGTCCAGCGTGATGTCTATTTAATTATTATAGTAATTACCAGATTATCCGGCATTATGAAAAGTAAAATACTTCCTTGGATCAAGATAATCCTTGATTTTTTATTTGTTTAGATGTAGCTTCCATGAAGTCAATAAAAACTTTTATGAGCTTATGAATTCCCTCGCTACCTCCTGCAATTAAACCTCCTGTTAGTAAGGCATCTAAACAACGAAAAATAATTACTTGAATTGGATTATCGAAATCAAGAACTACAAGTGGCTCAATTGAGCGAATACCTATTGCGCTCATTAAAAGACCAAATAAAAGGGATGTCCATAGAGCAATTACTCGTGTATCAGATTTATAAGCTGTCTTTTGGCGCTCTTTTTCATTTAAATTATCCATTTGTGGCTTGAATATTTTTAATGATTCCTGTTGGTTTTGCGTAAAATTCTGGATAATTTGCTGTTCTAAACTCATTCCTTCAGGTGGTAGCCCAATGGTTTGATTTGATTCCAAAGAGGGAAATTGTTTTTGTTGGACTTCCATAAGTCTTATTTTTTCGGATATAAGAGCCTTTTCTTGTTGAATACTAATATCTAATTGTTCAACGAATGGGCCACGCCAAGTAGTTATAAAAACTTCTAAAGAACGCTCTAGTAATAAAGAGATAAATAACTGTAATGTGAGTATTTGGATAATATCATTCAACCCAAAAGGTTTTAAAATAAATGGTTTAGATAATAACCAAGTTGACAAAGTTACTATTAAAAAGCTAATAATAATTAAGACAAAAAAGAGAGGAGATTCTGGAGAAAGCTTTAGCAACGTATCTATACTCCTGTTTCGCGTCACAATATTTAACACAGCTTGGAGGTGAGAACTACACCTGCTGAGTAACTTAACAACGTTAATTTGATAGAACAGTAAATAATTTATTACCCGCCCCTTTTTTCTGAAGTGTGAGAGGCTGCACTACATTAGGAGCAGGGTAATCTGAGGGTTTGTGACATAGCCGAAAGTATTGCTATACAAGCATTATAGGAATAAACGTACTCTACATGGTGCGATCGCGCTTTTCTCTTGGAGAAATATGAAAAGCTGCATTGGGGAAAGGGGACGACACTAAAAGCAAGCATCAACTAAAAACCCCTCCAAGGTTGGAAGGGTTAAAGTAATTTTTGGTAATGGGATGATGATTAAGGGGAAACAGAAGCTTTTCCTCCTTGATGAGCTAGAAATGCAACATCAAAAGGTATGGGGTAGCTGACGTTTGGAGAATGAGTGGGTAAATTGTGAGAGTTGACAGCTATAGGTTTGCCACTATTGTGAGTAACTATTTGAGCGCCACCCATTCCAGGTAATAAAGCAATCGAAGTAACAATGAGTACAGAATCTATCAAGATGGAAAGTTTCATAAGATTCTATTTAGTTAGAGTAAAGTGTAATTAGTTTTCTTAGGTAATAGAGTCTTATTTTTTATCAGTCTTAACTTCCTGCACTCAGATCACCTGATCGGTTGATTTATTTCTCACCCATTCGGGTGAGCTAATCGAGTGCAAGAACTGAAACATTGAACCCATACTACGGTTCATTAAGACCCATCATCTGATAAGCAATAACAGCAGTATCAAAGGATTTAAGGTAATTGATATTTGTGGAATGGCTGCGTAAAGTATGAGAGTTGATTGGTGTGCAAATCTTATTATGAGTGCCTATTTGAGTCCGAGCGATTCTAGGTAAGACACTAGAACTAACAATATGTACAAAATTAAGCGAAGGAAAGAGTTTCATCGCTGATGCTGTGTTTGTTAATATATCGGGAGCAAAGTTCAGGATAAACTTGAACAGATATATATTTAACTGAGATAATCTCAAGATTTATGCAGCGCTTGTCAGTAACTTGTAGGCAGATGTTAATAAACAATATAGTGGTTCTTAGATTAGTGTGGTATGTTTTCAAAGTTACTAAGCTTGGTAAAAAAGATTTGGGTCTACCTAAGTTGGTTAAAAAACGCTACATAACATATTACTAAAGACTTTCGAGAGCTTTGAGAACCTCTGCTGCTGACTGATATCGTTGAGTAAAATCGAAATGCGCCATTCTATTTAAAATAATAACTAACTCGTTTGTAGCGTCAGTTAGTTCACGCCAATGTTGCCAAGTCTGTTGATTGCCATCAGCGCCACCTTGAATAATTATTTCACCAGTATTTACATCTCTGCGAAAATCTCTAGGATCTACCCCAGTTAAACCTTGAATTCCCATAATTCCCAACGCATAAATATCGCTGTTGAGTTTTGGCAAACCGCTCATTTGCTCAGAAGGTGCATAACCAGGCGTACCAATTGAAATAGTCTGAGCTTCTTGCTGCTGAGGATGAATTTGCTTAACAGCGCCAAAGTCAATTAAAACAATGTGTTGATCTGATTCTCGTCTAATCAAGTTACTAGGTTTGATATCTCGATGGATTACACCATAGCTGTGAACAAAAACAAGTACGTGTAAAACTTCTTTGAGCATTTCCACAACTTCAGCTTGTTTTAGTCGCTTTCCAGAGGTTACTTCTTTGTCCATAGCGTGCCCTCGAACAAATTCTTGCACTAGAGAAAATTGCCGATTTTCTTCAAAAAAAGCTAGCAGTTGAGGGATTTGTGGATGCTTACCCAAGGTTTCTAAAATTTGTGCTTCAGCGTCAAATAATCGTCTGACGACATTTAAATATTCTGCATCTTGGCGGGGGGGACGCAACTGTTTAACCACACACTGCGGATTCCCAGGACGCTGGATATCATCAGCCAAATAAGTATTACTAAATCCTCCAGAACCCAAGCCTTGAGTAATTTTGTAGCGGTTGTTTAGTAGAATTCCTAGTGAAATTTCTTGCCCAATGGAATCAGCAATTACAGTTGGTGCTTCATTTAAGGCATCGCCGCGCTGCCGTAAAAGACCTTGCAATTCCACAATTAATTGTTGGTGTTCTTGAACCCGTTGGGTAATTTCTTGTTGCTCTTGTTTCGTTTTATAAGCACTATAAGCAAGAACACTCCCGGCGGTAAATACTAACCCCAACGCTGGAGGTATTACCGGGAACCATCCAGCTTGAGTAAAAATGACAAAATTGCCTCCAAATAAGACTGCAAGGGCTGTTGCTCCTGCTAGTCCTAAGCCTAGTGGATGTTGAATCCGCGATACCAGCAACCCACCAACTACAGTCCATCCCCATATCCACAAGACTTTACCCCATTCAGGTAGAAACCAAAATAATGGCTGTTTGTTAAGAACAGCGCTGAGAATTTGACTAACGCTGTGGGCATGAATTTCAATTCCTGCCATTTTGCCGGAATTATCTGACTTACCAGTAGCAAATGGCGTGTTAAAAATATCATTTAAACTATTGGCTGTTGAACCAATTAATACGATGCGGTCTTTCACCAAATCTGGTTTAACTTGATTTTCAAGTATTTCTGTAATAGTTACTTGCTGGGCAATCTTATGACCAGAATGATAGTTAAGTAAAATTTGGTAGCCATTTGTATCTGCTTTCTGATAACCGCCAGCGTCGCTTTGTAGGGGTTTAAATACAGTATCTCGTAGTTGTAGTTCTTTTTTGGGGGTAAATTTTAGTTGGATGCCTCCAACTTCTAAGTATTTAAGTGCTAGTTGTAAGCTAAAAGAATAAGTGCTTTGACAGGAATCGGACTCTTCTGCACTTACCAATAATAGGTTGCGACGAATTGTCGCGTCAGTATCTTCTACGACATCATTAAATCCTACTCGCTCTGCTTCAATCCCCTTTGGGGCTGGTATTCCCGGATTGTTAGAACCAGAATGTTTACAGATAGGAATGATGATATCGCTCTGTTGTAGGCGTTGCAGTAGTTTTTCATGACCTGGTTGTACAGGTAAGTCACGGAAAATATCTAGACCAATGGCTCGCGGTTCATAAGCTTCAAGTTTGCCCAATAGTCGGTCTAGAAGTTCGCCAGATAGGGGCCAATTCCATTTTTGAATATCTTTTTCAGTTAAAGCAACAATCAATAGACGAGAGTCTGGGCCTGGGTCGCCACGTAATTGCATCATTTGGTCATAGACCTTCATTTCTAGAGGCTCGAAAACCCCAAGTTTTTGAATGCCTAGTAGTAAAATTGTAGCGATCGCACTTGAAAGAATAACTGGCTGTCTAAATAAAGTTTTTAAGTTTGTGAGCATTTCTCTAGATAAGTTTTATTTTAAAATATACATATTTTTTATCCTAATTTTCATCATTGAAATTATTCTATGCAATTAGGAACTTTTCTCTAAATATGCAGATCCCCGACTTCTTAAAAAAGTCAGGGATCTTTTTACTTACAAATGATTAAGTAGGGCTATATATGTTTAAGATAATGCACAATCGCTTCTGCTGTTGGCAAATTAGTTGCCAGTAAAACTTGATTAATAGTGCATAATCTAAGCAGTGCTTCTTCATTTGCTTGTCCAGGCTGAGGTTGCAGTAAATCTCTCAGGAAAATAACTGCTAAAATTTCTCCTGCTCCAACTAATGAAGCAATTGTTTGATATCCTCCAGAAATTGGTGCGGGGGTTTGCTGACTAATAGTTATTCCTGCTTTTTGATGTAAGACTTCGCCAACAGATGGCCAGGTAATTGTAAAGCTCTGTGAGAAAAATTCCTGGTGTTGAGAAACAAATTCAGCAAGTTCTGATTTCTTGCTCTCGTGAGCGATGAGTACGATGTTTCTTTCAATAATCACTTGCGGAGGCTCACTTACATTTATTTCTTCTGGAGTTTCATCCAATTGAGTCGCTTCTATTTCAGGAACCTCTTCAATAGTTTGACTAATACTCTCAGGAGCTTCACTTTCTGTTGTTTCCCAAGATTGAATATCAGCTAATTCCGAAACTTCACTTACTGGAACAACATCATCAACATTTACGCTGGCTTCTTCTGTAGTTGTATTATTAAAATCAATGTATTGATTGCTAGAGACTTCTGCAACGATATTATCAGGCTCAGTCAATGCTTCAGAAACTTCGCCTCCTGTTTCATTAACAGCAAAACTAGGTTCTACTTGGTCAATATTTGTGCTGTCTTCTGGCGTAAATAAAATATCTAAATCTACTAATTCATCATTGATATCTTGTGTACCTTGGCTCAATGTTTCTTGCGGCTGAATCTCCTCTTCTTCAGTCACTTCATTAACAAATTCGCCAAACTCTAAACTGACTTCTTCTGCGACTGGTATATCTAAATCTACTACTTGATTTTCATTATGAGTAACTTCCAGAACGGTACTTTCTTCATTAGATACTGCACCGAAAATATCACGCGGCTGTACGAAGGTGACTTCTGCTTCCAGCGCCGCCTCTAACTCTGCATCTTCTGGAGAGGTTGCTTCGGGAACTTGGTGGAAAATATCACGTGGCTGTACGAAGGTGACTTCTGCTTCTAGTGCTGCCTCTAACTCTGCATCTTCTGGGGAGGTTGCTTCTATATCACGCCTTTGCACGAAAGTAGATTCTGTCGCCAGTGCTGCTTGAAAGTCTATAACCTCATCGTCAGTGGCTTCTGGAAATGTAATTTCCTCTTCAGAAGTTTCGATGATATTTTCCGGTGCTGCGATCGCATCATCAGCTACAGTAAAAGAAACTTCCTCATCATTTTCGCTGATTTCTGGAATCTCTACTTCTTCAACATCTGCACTGACTTCTGGCGCAACTGATTGCAAATCTACAATTTCATCATGGACATCGTGTGGAACTTCGCTAACTGCTTCTGGTGACTGAATAATGTTTTCAGGGGGGATTACCTCAACAACCGGAATGACATCATCGGTTTGAGTAGCAACAACTTCGGGGGTTTCGCTGACTTCTGGAGAAGGTGTTTCTACTTCGGGAGTAATAGGCGCTGGAACTTCGCTAACTACTTCTGGGGCTGGATTAGCAACATTGGCTGCGCTGACATTTTCAGGCGATCGCGGCCGAGAAAACAGTGAAGGGTCTATAATTCTAAAGACTGTCTCTGGTTGCTCATAAGTGGGAGCAACTGCTTCCAAAATCAAAACATAATCTGCAATCCGAATAACATCTCCATCACTCAAAGAATATGGTCGATCTTTTTCGGCTTGTTTTCCATTAAATATTGAGCCATTTCTACTGCCAAGGTCAGAGAAGTAGTAATTTCCAGCTTTAACAAAAAACTTAGCATGTACCCGACTAATATCAGGACTGTCTAAGACTAAATCAGAATCAGGAGAACGACCTATTAACCATTCTCCTCTCGTTGGAGTTTCTGTGGTCAGGTCAACTTCATTGACTTCACTTAGATTTGGTGAGTAGCTAACTTTTACTTTCATATTAATTTTTGGTTAATTTTATTGATTTCTGCTACCCAGCGCTGACGGGTAGTATGTTCTAAATTTAAAATATCATCTTGTGACCAGTGGAAATGATAAGCAATAAAAGCTACCTCCTCATATAAAGTATCAGAGGGGTAGCTTACGACTCCCCCGCTAGTTCTAGCTCCACTGAAAATTGAGTATTACAGTGGGGGCATTGTGTCGGAATATGTACATCGCCTTGCTGATTGATTCGATTATAAAATTCTCGAAGATAGGCAATGTCATGTAAAAGAAGTTCTTCGAGCAAATCAGGGCTAACAGAGTTAAGACTGCCCAAGCGAGTAATGACCCGTGCTAGCATCACCAAAACACCGTAAGCTGGATTTTCCTTAACTTTGCGCTCTTGTTGCACCAAAATTTCATCTTTGGCGGTGGCTAAACGCATTACCCCATGACGATGTATCCGGTGTTCACTATCACTCAACCCTCTAGGAAGAGTGAAAGCAAATTCTGTGCAGAGAGTATCTTTCTTACGGCGCATAGGTTATTTAATTTGGGCATTGGGGAGTGCTGAGTTAAGAGTTAGGAGTTAGGAGTTAGGAGGAAATATTATTGTTTCAAGCTTAAAACTCGGAAATTGAGCCTTTTTGCTTGAACGTTGAACCTTTGAACTCGGAAGTTGCACCTTTTTGCTTGAACGTTGAACCTTTGAACTCGGAAATTGAGCCTTTTTACTTGAACGTTGAACCTTTGAACTCGGAAATTGAGCCTTTTTACTTGAACGTTGAGCCTTTGAACTCAGAAGTTGCACCTTTTTGCTTGAACGTTGAACCTTTGAACTCGGAAGTTGCACCTTTTTGCTTGAACGTTGAGCCTTTGAACTCGGAACTTTAACCTTAGCACTCAGCACTCATACCATTTCTTTGTGAGGCTGCGCCAAATTTTCTTTCTTCCTTTGCGCCCTTTGCGGTTCGTTCCTTATATAATTGGCGCATCTTTATACAGAATTGGTATCAGCACTCCTCAATGCCCCATTCCCAAATCAATTATGAAGAAGTACTTCGGGAGAATTTACTGTATCTTCTGGTATGGAAGTTTCGCCTTCCAAGCCATTGATTCGACGATAAAAATCTTGGAGGTAATTTAAATCTTGGGCAAAAAAGTTTTCTACTATTGCAGGAGTAACTTCTGATAAAGCACCCAGGTGAATAATCACTCGTGACAAGATAATAATTGTGGCATAAACGGGATTAGCTTTAACACGTGGGTCACGCAAGGGTGCAATCTCGTCTATCGCCGTTGATAACCGCATTACACCTTTGCGGTGGAGGTTGCCTTCAGAGTCTAGATACCCCTTTGGCAATGTAAATTCAAACTCTGTGGGAAACATACTTCTCCTAATTACTTCACACGTTTAAATTCCTCAAAAGCAACCTCCACTTCCTCAATTTCGATGTCATGGCTGCGGGCGTTAACATCGGCAATTTTATAACTTGCAGGCCAAGCACCAGCTAATTCAAATCTAGCTATTTCTTGATTTGCCTGATTATAAATAGACAAAGCAACAAGTCTACGTTGCTCAGACCAATTACCCTTTTCAACTTTTTCAAACCACTTCCAAAAATCCATAGAGTTGGTAGTACCTCTACGCAAAGTGAGATTACCACTCTTAGGATTGCTAGGAAGCTTAGTTCTCACCACCTGGCCTTTTGATTGCCCTTTTTTACCCCAGGTTTGAGAAGTGACTTCACAAATTTCAATTACCTCTTGGGTTCTTTTGAAGCCTTGACACTCCAAAAAGAAACAATTGGCATCGTTTTGACCTTCTAGTGTCAGTTCTAAATAGAACCGATGGGCTGTGAGAACTTCTGGAATTCGGCTTGCGGATTGTACCACTGTTAATTACTGCAAATGCTAATTATTTGATTCGTTTAATTCCTTCGTGAACCAATTCAACTGTTTCATTTGCCATATCGCCACCAGAGGCTGTTAAGGTAGGCCCAGTGTATTTACAGGGATAACAATTGACAATGTTCCAGCGTGCTTTTTCTGAGCCTTGTTGGTCATAAGCGACCACTGAACCAGTTTTACGATTCTGTGCCCACTTTCGAGGGTCTCCCATGTCTTCGTTACAGTCTTGATACCATTTATAAAGGTCTATATCATCAGTGGCGATGACTTTTACTGTAATGTTGGTAAATTTAACAACAGTTGGTGTAGCTTGACGCATTAGTTTAGCGCCTTTAGATGAACCGTGGACTTCTTGCGCTGGTGTATTCTCAACGCCTAAGCCACTAATTTCTTTGATGAATTTATCAGTAATTCCGTCAGCCTCGAAGTAAAATTTACAAGAGGTTAAAAATTCGCCTGCCATACTTTTAGACTCCTTTGTGTGTGGTTAATTTGGGAATTGGGAATGGGGAATGGGGAATGGGGAATGGGGAATGGGGAAAGACGCGATAAATCGCGTCTCTACAAGAGGAGAATTCTTGGTCTATTCGCTATCTTCAATGCCGTTCCATTGGCTGATGCGGAAAACAACAAATTCAGCCGGTCTGACTGGGCAAACACCGACTTCAATATATAAACGTCCTAAAATTCTGGTTTCTGGTGGGTTCAATTCTTCGTCACACTTGACATAAAATGCTTGTGCTGGAGATGCACCAAATAAAGCACCTTCACGCCAGATGCGTTCTAAGAAATTACTAACGGTGCGGGTGACACGTGCCCATAAATCTTGGTCGTTCGGTTCAAAAACTACCCATTGAGTCCCTAATTCTAGGGATTTTTCGATATAGCTAATTAACCGACGCACACTGATGTAACGCCACTCTGTTTTATCTGGCTCAACTAAAGTGCGTGCGCCCCAAATGCGGATACCTCGGTTGGGGAAGTTACGAATGCAATTTATTCCCAGTGGGTTTAATAGTTCTTGTTCGCGGAAGTTTGTGTCATAGCCCAAACCAATTACGCCTCTGGGAACCTCATTTGCAGGCGCTTTGTAAACTCCTCTGGTTTCGTCGGTGCGGGCCCAAACGCCCATCACATGACCGCAAGGAGGTACTAAAATTGGATTACCGCGATCGCGTGGATTGGGTACTTTAATCCAAGGATAATAAAGGGCCGCAAACATCGAACGACGGTTAAATCTATTCAACCATTCCACTACTTGCTGGGGTTTGACGGCATCCGGTGGCGCATCAAGTACAACCATGCGGTTGGGCGGGTTGGGAATATCGCCACTGGCAGAACCCTCGCACATACTAATCATCAGTTCGATGATGCCGTGAACTTGATCTAAATTCAGTACCTGCTCTTGATAAGCCCGCATCACATCAGGACAGGCTAGCATTGTGATTTCATCAACTTCAAAGATACCGCGTACCCCGGTGCGATCGTCTCGAACGCCTTCTAAATTTTGCGAAAATCTATCGGGTGGGGCGGCGACAATGGGCGGCGCTAGTTCATATTGACCATTAACAGGGCGACGAGCTAAAGGCTGTCCGCTTTGAGTGACATCTTCTACAGTCACATACATAGAATTTCTCAATGCCGCCAGCGCATAAGTCGCTGTTTGACCACTAGGCTCGCGGTTCATTGTCAAGTTCTCGTATTGCTCTAGAAGTTCATCTCCCCGACGAATTTGGATGGTGAAATATTCTCCCGTATTTGGAGGCGCTTCTCCTTCAGTACCTTCAGGTAAGGCGCGGGGTGAACCATCAATAATTACAAGATTTACTAATCCGCCTGATGCTTGCTCAGGGCGCAAAGTAAAGCGGAGGGCTGGACGATTACCTCTAGAGTTGATTCTGAGGGTAGCCGGTTCTGGAGTTGTTGGTCTGGGCGCGTTTGGTAACTGAGTCCCAATGCTTGTTACCCAGCAACGACCACCACCATTCATAAAGTAGCCGTAGACTGAAAAGGGTAAATAGGCGTTGAAGTCGGTGAAGCCGTCAGAGTTGGGACGCGCAAAGTAGTTTAAAAATTGTGTCCAAGTGGTTACTAGCATGGGCTTGTATAACTCAGCCCCACCACGAACATCTTCTGTAAAGCCTACAAATCCGGCAACTGCTGTGCTAACACCTTCAATTGGTCGGCTACCCCGGTCAATTTCTTCGATATAGACACCAGGAGCAAAGTAATCAAGTCTAGCCATGAAAGTCTCTCCAAGTCAGTAAAAATCTAATTATTCAGGAGTTAGAAATATTTCTTTGAAAGTATTACTTTGGTTATCTACCAGGGCATTGACGTTTTGGGGTAAATAGCCACGATGATTCAGAGTCAAAACATAATTACCTAAATGAAGGTCTTCAAAAAAGAACAGCCCTTCTTTAGTGGTTAATATGGACTTTTCAGTTCCCCTCACAGCTACTTCTGTCGCTACCAGCGGCAAATTTGTCACCGCACTTTTGACAATACCTGCGATCGCAACTCGCCTGGTTAATACTAGACTGTTGCTATCACGAGACAATTGATTTCGCAAATTGAAAATTCGCTCCCAAACCAAAGGCACTGGAGTAGGTTGTGGCTCGAAGGGTATTGTAATTGTCAAATATAAAGCTGAACGCAATGGCACATTGAGAGCGCTCCATAAAGAGCCAATCTCAATTGGCGGCTCTAGGGCAACTGTCATGTTCAAATTACCATAGCCCCGTAATTCAGGAACCAAAAACTCCTCTTCCAAGGTGCGATGGCGCAACAGCACAGTCAAAGCCTCACTAATAAAGTGATGCTCACCTAAAGCTGTTCTATCCCAGGCTGTTAATAGCAGCGAAACATCAAACCAAGCGGGTGCCCAATTTACAGTAGCAGGTTGTAGAGCGCGTGTTAGCTTGCGCTCTACTTGCCTGCCAGAATGTTGTACCTGCTTACTCTCACGTATATCAAAAATGTATAAATTGAGAGTCGGGCCTGCTCCCTCTTCCCTCCGATTACCAGGATGGCTAAAGTCAATTTGCTCTGTACTGGTAAGTGAGGTTCCTCCAGCTAGAATTTCGGCTAAAGTTTGAAGAACGAAGATAAGCATGAAGGTATTCTGCTGGTAGCTAATCCAGATGCCTCTACAGTATATGTATCAGCCTTCTAAAGTTAATTAGACTTTTGTCGATATTTTTAGATTGGGCATTGGGAATTGGGCATTGGGCATTGAACATAAAGAAGAGACAAGAGAGAGACTTGTTCAATAATTTCCCCTTGTCCCCCTTGTCTTCCTCGTCTCCCCCTGCCTCCTCTGCTCCCCATTTGAGTGGGCTGGAAGATATTAGATTTTCAAAAATCCGAAAAGCAGTAACTTCAGTTTGTAGATTAGTCTGGAGTAGTTCTTAATAGGAGTGGCGAGATGACCACACCACAAAAATCATGCGTTGTAATAAATAATTTGCACCACGTACATATATATACTTAAAAAAATATAAGATATATAAATATAAACTTAATAATTCTTTGTATTAGTTATCTAACAAGATAACTTAATAAAAAAATAAACATTACTGAGACTGCATAATTTTATACTGGTCAGCAGAAGAGTAAAAACATTTGGTTGCAAAAAGCGAGTGAAGCTATGACACTAGGCTTTTATGTACAAAAACTGGAAAATAGCCCGAATTATTTGAATTCCTCAGATATTCAGAGCTATTGTCAGTTAGAGTCTGAACAGTTAACTAGTCAATATCCAATTTTTTTCGCTCGGATTGTATATCATGATTACTTGCTGAAAAATCATCAGGAAGTTATAAATTATGGTCAAGACCAAGCTCCTTTTTCCCAAAAAACTTTAGCTTATTTGCGCTCTGAAGCATGGCTGACGGATTTTCCGCCTGCTTTGACTTTGCATGAATTTAAACTGAAGGATTTTTCATCCATTTCTTATATTTGCCCTTTCGCCTATAGAAATCAAAAACCTGAATACATTCAAATCATTACTCATAAACCTCTGTCAGAGAGCTTGCAATTATATGTAAAACGCTCTGCGATGCTGCTGAGTAAGTATGCAGATATTTATTTAGACTATGGAAGACAAAAAACTGAAATTCAACTTCTGGAAGATATCTTGCATCGAATAGGCCATCAATTGCGTAACTCTCTAGGACTTATAGGATTGTATGCACATAACTTAAGCTTAGGTTTAGAGGATAGTCCTTGGCAAGAGCAAGCAACAATCATCGGCGAAAGTATACAAGATTTAGATACTAATTTAAATGAGCTTATTGATTGTGGACAAAGTGCAAAACTGAGGGTAAAACTTCAAGATTTAAAAAGTTTAGTTGTTGAAAGCATCAAAAATTTACAACCTCTAATTAATCAGAAACAACTTAAAATATTGATTCCAGATACATCGACAATACTGAAGATAGACAGATTACAAATGAAACAAGTATTTGATAATATCCTCAGTAATGCCGTCCATTTCAGTCCTAACTCAGGAACTATTACCTGTAGCTGGCAAGTTTTTCAAGATGAAGTTTTAATTAAAATTTCAGATCAAGGGCCAGGATTATCGCAAGAGGATTTACAAAAAGTATTTACCCCATTTTATTCCCGGCGCAGAGGAGGTACAGGACTAGGCTTAACTATTGCTAAGAAAATTATTTTGGATCATCAAGGAAGTATCTGGGCACAAGGCTTATCAGAAAGTGGAGCGCAATTTTCTGTAATTTTGCCTCGACCAAGGAGCGGGAATTAATTCGTAATTCGTAATTCGTAATTCGTAATTCGTAATTCGTAATTAAAAAGATGGGTAATGATAGTAAGAAACTTTCGGTTTTGCTGGTAGATGATGAAGAACGCTTCCGCCAAGGATTACGTACTCTCCTGAATTTTTATAGTATTAATTCTGCATTACCTGTAGAAGTTATAGGTGATGCAGATTCTGTGGAGCAGGTTTTAAAGTTTACAGCCCAGAAGTGTCCAGATTTAATTTTGCTAGATATGCAATTGAAAGGATGTGATGGGATTACAGTTCTGGCACGTCTTAAGGAAACTACTTACACTGGCAAAGTTTTAGTGTTGTCGGCTCATCAAGAAGACGACTGGATTTTTAGAGCAATGCAGGCGGGAGCCGCCGGTTATGTGTTTAAAAATCGTGTGGCAACACAATTGTGTGAGGCTATTGACACTGTTACAAGATCGGAAATTTATCTACCTTCAGAAGTTGCTAGTCGATTTTTCCGGTTTTTTCAAGCTTATTCAGACTCTTGCCTGAAAGCGTGTCATGAGGTGCATTTAACCGAAAGAGAGCAAGAAGTTTTATACTGGTTAACTCAAGGTGCTTCTAATGAAGAAATCGCTAAACATTTATATGTAACAGTTGCTACTGTTAAGGCGCATCTCACCAGTATTTTTGAAAAATTGAAGGTTACTAGTCGGACTCAAGCTATTGTAGCTGCCCTCAAGTTAGGATTAGTTCACGCTTGAGCGCGACGAAAGTAATCGGCGCAATTCACGAAACTTTTTGCTTATGCCTTCATTTGAATCTTTTTATCAAGAATACCCCTGCTCGTATAATTCTCCCTTAAGTTGCGATCGCCCTTTCCAAACCGCGCAGCAAATCAAGGGGGCTAAGTTTTGCTTGGAATGTGGTTTTCCAGCAACTTTACCACAGGAGGCTGAGATTAAAGGAAGTCAGGGAACTTATCAAATAGCTAGTTTTATTGGTGTACGGGGTTTAGGCCGCTTATACTCAGGTGTTCAACTCAAGGACAAACAACCTGTCATTATCAAAGAATACCTACTACCCAATCGTTGTTTTAATGAAAGCGAGACTCTGAAACGCAAAGAGACTTTCAAACGGGTGGGTGGGGTAAGTTTAGCCGATAGTCGAATTCAAAATTTTCGTCTTGTAGAAACTAAAGAAGCGATCGCAGATGAAAAAGGAGAACGCTGCTATCTAATCACTCAAGGAATCGAATCATCCCAAACTTTAGGGAAATATCTCATAGAAAAGGGAGCGATGACATCTATTGATGTGCGGGAAGTATTAAATCAAGGTTTACAAACTCTCCAGTTTCTCCACACCCAAAAGCTGCGTTTTCCCTCAAATCAAGTACAACTGGGTATAACTCACGGCAATATAAGTTTAGATAGTACTTTAATTAAACTAGAAAATAATCAAAAATTCTCTATATACTTTTGTGATTTAGCGACCTGGGAAAACTTATTTATTCCACCTATTATTCCTCAACCCGCGCCCGCCAGACCTGAGCAAGATTTAGAATCATTAGGATTGCTAGCCTTTTATCTATGGGCAGGACGAACAACTAATTTTTTATCCAACCAGCCTCTAGACCCTAGAGATAATCAACAATGGCCGGATACCGATAGCCATTTAAAGCAGTTTATTTATCGCCTCATTGGTCTAGAAACTCCTTTCGAGAATGCAGAAACGGCTCGTCAGGCACTGCTGCAACTTCCTAAAGAAGATCGTGGTAAAAGTTCAGTGCCATCCCCAGGTTCTCAAGTAATAGAAAAGCGTTTACCAATGCCTTTAATTCTGATAGGAATTATGGCTTTATTACTACTAGGCGGAGGAATTTTGTATTGGCTTTTGGGCAGGAAAACAGATAGTCCTAATCAATATATATTATGGTCTAGACTTGTGCGAAATTTCTCCGAAGTCCCCAATGTTCCTGCCGGGCAATTTACTTACACAGGAGAAAAGGACAGTACGTGGAGCTATGTTTTAACGCAATCAGTAGAAAATAGTCGTTTAGGAGAGTTATTGACCAGACCAAAGCCAGATGCGACAGCAACATTTAACTATGAGCCTGTTTTGTCAGCAAATGTAAAGAATCCGATTAAAGGTATCGAAGAAGTTGAAACAAACAAAAAAGATTTTGCAATTACTAGTTTAGTAGAGAACATCACAGATAAACTTTCTAAAAAACAAGTTGCTTATGATGGATTAATTGTTTTTGTAGCATTTAATAAGAGAGACTCAAATCTTGCTAATGCTCTTGGAGGGCAAATAAGTCTTGAGCAATTGCGTCAAATTTACACAGGTAAAATTACCAATTGGCAACAAATTAGCCCTAAACTTCCAAATCTATCTGTGAAACCTTTTGCCCCAACAGAACCGGAAGCAATTAGTAAATTTCAAGAAATAGTTCTCAAAAACGTTCCTCAAGACGAAGCTTTATTTGCAGCAAATGTTACTAAGCTGGATACAACAAAAACCCAAAATCAGATACGTAGCGAGACTTTAGAGGGGCGAAATACTGGTATCATAAGTTTTGGTATTATCGGTAAAACTTCGAGTCAGTGTACTGGGTATCCCCTAGCGATCGCAGATGGCAAAAAATCAGCGATTCAACCTCTGTTTCAACGGCGCGATCGCCGCTCAATTAATCCCTCAGATGACTTGTGTCAACATGATGATTATTATGTTGATGTCACAACATTCCAAAGCTACCCCTTGGGATACCCTCTTTTTGTAGTGTACCCTAAAGACACCAGTCGCCTGCCTGGTGGTTCTACATTTGCTCAGATGCTAACCACTCGTCAGGGTCAGTGTTTACTTAGTAAAGTAGGTCTCGTAGCTTTACAACCTATGCCTGATGATATAAATTCCTATGCCTGCAAATCGGTGCCCCAATCCTAGTTGCGAATATTTTAACCGCGCCCTGCCTAACAATGCTAAGGTTTGTCCCTGGTGTTCCACTCCTGTGGGTAATGTAGTTTCCCCGACACCACAACAACCCCCTAGTCAACCACCGCCTATTCAGCAACAACCTAGTCAACCACCACCTGTTCAGTATCAACGGCCGCCTACAGAGCAACCTAACTACCAAGCTCCCCAACAACCTCCCGTTGATTATTCAACAGTCTATCAGCCACGAGTTTCTTATCAACCAACACCGCCTGCTTATGTTCCTCCGCCTCAAAGAGCGCCAGCTTTAAAGCTAATTCATACTACTGGCAGAGAATTTCACCTCGTTGGGGAAGGAGGTTATATTGGTCGCCGCAGTCAAAGTCCAGGAATAGCGCCGCCAGAAATTGATTTGACCGGCATTCCCAGTGAGGGAATAGTCTCTCGTCGTCATGCGCGAGTCGATTGGGACTGGTCGCAAAACGCATACATGATTGTTGATATGAGTACAAATGGTATTTATTTAAACAACAATCCTCTCACTCCTGGTATGCAATATCGCCTGCTTAATGGTGATTCATTGCGATTCGGTCAGGATAATCTAGTTAATTTCACGATATATATTGTGTAGTAAAACTGCTCGCTAATGCACTAGCTTGTAAAAAGCTGTCAAATTTTATGGGGTAGTTGATCGATCAACTACCCTTCGATTTTGGCAAGAGTCACCATAAATTAACCTGAGTTTGATACTGCAATTGGTTAATGCACGCCACAAGAATTTGGAAGATGGGGCGATCGCACTACGCATTCTAAACCATTAACAAAGTTGCTAATTCTGGATATTGACGGAAAAACCCATCAATGCTGGCTAATTTCGCTTGATATTCAATGGCTGTGGCGATAATAATTCTGTCAAAAGGATCTCGATGAATGGGTGATAAATTAACAGCACTTGACGCGATCGCTGGAGTCAACGGGAAAAGAGAGATTCCCGAAGGTGATAAGGCTTCCTGAAACCATTGATTCACCGGACTTGGTAATAATAAACGTCATCTTTGTTGGGCTAAAGCCACTTCATAACAGGATACTGGCGAAATCCCCACCTGATTGGCTGTTTCTATTATTTCTAACCATGAAGTTGGAAATTGATCTAATTCTCGATTAATATACCAAATCCAGATATGAGTATCTAGGATAATTATTTCAGACATTCCCAATCTTGGTCATTAACAAGTGGATTTACCAAGTCTCCTAATGTTTTTCCCTTACCTGCAATCAAGGGTGAAGGTTGACGGCGTTTTTGGGGGTGGGGTGGGATCTCTTCTAGAATTGAGATCATAATTCGAGCGGACTTAAGAGGGGGTTTTTCGGTTAACCACGTTATTTGACCATTTTCATAAAGGGCTTCGTATTGCATAGGTTGAGTGATTGATCAATCTTTGCAATATTATAACGGTGATTTGTTAGGTCGTTCCTCAACCCAAGCGACAAGAACGCGATGGCATAGCCCAAGCAGGCATCGAACTTCTAATACAATTCACCTCAAGTCTAAATTTTCGGGAAACCTATCTTATAGTATTAGGCGATCACACTCAACTCAACCGATAAGATTGGCGATGCCTGCGGCGGGCTGCGCCTACGCATTAAAATGTTAAGTAAATCAGAAAAAGTTAACGATGGCAGCTAAAGATAAATTTCATGCTGTGGTTAGAATTGCTTTAGAAAAGGAGCAGTGGAAGATAACCGATGATCCTCTGCGACTGGAAGTTGGCGGAACTAAGTTTGAAATAGATTTAGGTGCAGAGCAACTGTTAGCAGCAGAGCGAGGTGAACAAAAAATTGCAGTTGAGATTAAAACGTTCCTGAGTGATTCACCACTAACAGATTATCATGCTGCGTTAGGACAGTTTTTGAATTATCGGCTTGCGTTAGAAATCAGCGATCCAACTCGCATTCTCTATTTGGCAGTGCCAATAGGTGTTTATGAAGCTTTTTTCAAACGGGAATTTGCCCAAATATCTGTAGAGAGATATGAGATTAAACAAATTATTTATGACCCAATTCAAGAGGTAATTGTACAATGGATACCCTAGAGTCTTATCGCCATATCATTCAGTCATTGTTGACGGCTTATGCTGCTATCCCAATAGCCAATGGTCAGATTGATTGTTACACTGTTTTTGATACAAAACAAGACCATTATATGGTTATGAATGTGGGATGGGATGGTCATCGGCGAGTCTATGGTTGTGTTTTACATTTGGATATTAAACAGGGAAAAATTTCGATTGAGCAGAATATGACGGAAATGAGAGTGGCTCAAGAACTTGTAGAACTAGGGGTTCCAAAAGATGATATTGTTCTTGGATTTCAATCTCCTGAAATGCGTGAATATACGGGCTATGGAGTTTTTTAACAAGAACATCGCGATCGCACTACCGCACCCTACAAGATCAGGCGATCACACTTAATTTATCTCTTTCGCTACAGCCCAGATGCCACCAAATTAAATACCTGCTCTAAATTCGATGAATCGATTTGTTTAAGTGGCATCTCCACATCATCCCGATGTCCCTCTAAATAGGTTTGAAAGTAATCTTCCCGCTCGTTTAGCCATTTATCTGTCAATGGGTATGCACTCATGATGGATTTATAGTGAGTTACGATCTTGTTTGCTATTGTTATTCTGTCTTCTTGTGAGGTTGGGTTTGTAGGATTGTAGTCTAACAGCCTCCACACTCCATAACAAACCTGATTTGATACGATATCCTCGTCCCATGACTCCTTCCATTTGTCTGTTCTCAAGGCTTTCTCTACCTCTTGCATAATTCCGGAGTGTTTAGCTTCCCCATGGCCTCCACCAGTTCCACGTTCTGCTGTACCCGGTACCTTGTTCCTGATTGACAAGATATTATCGATAACTATTCCAATATCCAGCGCCGTTATATCATCGCTTTTCAGTAGGTCAATATTGCTCATTAGTGGCAATTTGAGATATTCTGCACTTTTTAGCTTCATACCCGGAAGTTCGGAAATTTCTTCCAATACTTTGACAAGTTCTGCTGCTGCTTCTCCCACTGTTCGGTCTGTTACCCTGTTACTAATCATATCTTCAAATACGACATATGCTGTCAGGTGTTGACCTTGAGGTCCCCTGATGTTGGAGGTAGGGCGACTAGAAAACTTTGAAACACCGCTGATCGTTCCTGTTCCGTCCTTACGAATATTTAGCTTCGCTCGTTGAATCACGCGATCGCCCTCCGATGGCGATGGGGTTTCGATGGCGGGCTGCTGCGGAGATAAAGGCGATCGCTGTACAGCCCCCCCATTCTGCTGCACAACATGAGTCAACTCATGCGCCAACAACTCCTGTCCGCCCCGACTCCCAGGGTTGTATTCCCCCGAACGAAAGAACACATCCTGTCCGGTTGTGAAAGCACGCGCCTGAATTGACCGATTCAACTGGTCAGATTGACCATCCGTGTGAACCTTCACCCCACTGAAATCAGCGCCAAACACCTGTTCCATTGGTTTGCGGATGTTGTCTGCGATCGCCACTCCACCCCCCCGTGCTTGGTTAATGGACACTTCCAGGTCAGGCGCAGCAGCCATCCCAGCCTCAGCCTGACGCTGCACCATCGGTTTCATCTGCAATTCTTCCTCTTCCTCTGGCAATGCTTCTCGTTGCAATGTGCTACTATCCAGAGATTTCATCTGCAATTCTTCCTCTTCCTCTGGCAAAGCTTCTCGTTGCAGTGTGCGATTGTCCAGAGATTTCATCTGTAATTCTTCCTCTTCCTCTGGCATTTCTTCTCGTTGCACCAAAGGCGTGATGGAATTTGCCAGAGGTTTCATCTGCAATTCTTCTTCTTCCTGTGGCAATGCTTCTCGTTGGATAGGCTGGTTATTTACAGGTTGCCCCATTCTTTGCATTACCTGCTGTGCTACGTTATCAGCTTCCTGTTCGTAAATGTCTCCAGGCTGGCTAATTGAGAGTTTTGCTTGGCTACGCAGTGGTATGCGACTGATATCGTGAGTAACTGGTTGATGGAGTGGTTGTATTTTAGGAACTGCTTGGCGTGAAATTGCCGACGACTCCAAACCAAAGCCGGGTGTAGGGTGTTTCAGGGATGGAATTGAGAAGTCTGTAGTAGTTTTCTTCTGCCGGCTGACGTGTTCTCTCATTTTCTTCTCCTGTTTCCCAAGCAGTAGTTAGATGAATAATACGCTGTTACTGACATTGATATTACAGCGATCGCACTTGTAACACAATTCTTCTAAGGTAAGGGATTTTCAGCGAACGTAGGGGCGCAATGCCTTGCGCCCCTACTAAGTTCGACTTTTGGCTACTTTTGATTATGATGCAGTACCTTTAGCCTGGATTTAGGGAGAGTTTTTTTATTTATGGACTCAAAACAGCAACAAACTTTTTTCACGTTCGATGGAGATGTAGGCGGTACTGCTGGCTACGCTGGGATTTCGGCGGCATCTGATGCTACCAAGGCGGCTAAAACGGCAAGTAAATATCTCAACGACTCACGGCTAATAAACCAGCTTACAGAACGCGTATATCAACTCATGCTAGAAGATTTGCGATCGCAGCGCGAAAGGGTAGGTAGTTATGATTCTCAAAGGTGGTTGTGATGGCTACAGGCGCTAACAATGGCAACATTACTCACGAATTAAATTATGTCACTACTAATCGTTTTTATGTAGAGATAGACAGTTCTATTGCTGCATCTTTCGCTGAATGTTCAGGATTAAGTGTTCAAATTAAGAAAAATGTTTTTCAGGAAGGTGGTGTTAACGACCAGCAAAGAATTTATTTAGGTCATACAGAATTTGCAGACATAACTCTGAAACGAGGATTTACCGATCATCCAGGTTTTTGGAACTGGATGAATGCAGTTTTTGATGAAAGAAAGAAAACATCTCGACGCAATGTCAATATTCTCATCTTCAATCAAGCCGGTGAAACAATGATGAGTTGGACTTTGATTGGTGCTATTCCTATAACCTGGAAAACACCTGCACTTCAAGCAGATGGGAAGGCAGTTGCGATTGAAGAATTAACTTTAGCTTATGAAGGTTTACAAGTTGCAAGGTCTACAGGAGGAGGCTCTTCTGTACAACGAGATCAAAAATCAGGATATTTCGTTTCTAGTTAATTGGCTATTCTTATAACTATAAATATGCAAATTATTCAATCTTCACTAGGAAACAATATTCATCCCCTTGGGGTAATATCATCTTTATATAATTCTCAGGGGATAATATTGAGAAAAGAATCTCATTCTTTGCATTCACGAAGTAATTTTATCAGTACAATCCAAACTAAACCACCATTAGTCAAATCCTCTAAATTTTTCTTGTCTCGTCAGTATGAACCATCGATTGAACCATTAATAGGTTGGGATAGTTGGGATACTCAGGATATAACTAGTGATTTTAGTGAATTTCCGTTGATTGAATTTGATGCTTCTGATTCAATAGCTGCATTAGACAATAACAATGAATCAGTAAAAAATAGTATTCCAAAGATAATGCCAACTCCCATCGAGACAAATACGAGTAATGGCACATCTCAAGAAGTAAATATAAAAAATAAATCTAAGCCAAAAAAAACAAATAAATCTCAGAAACCACTAGAAAAAGAACCAAAGTCAAAATCTAGAACTAAAAAAGCTATCAAATCATCTACGGCTAAAAACCTTGAGCCAATTGTTGATAAAACTAATATTCATCTTAACAAAGATAACTTATTACTATCAGATGAGTCTATGCCTATTGAGGCTAATTTGGAAACACCAGATTTACAACTAGATATTGTGTTAAACACTACTACAAAGGATCGTAATTCTGTCAGTACTCCAACCGTAGATACTTCACCTAGCTTTCAAGATAAATCAACTTTATTCGAGAATTTTGCTACCGATGATCTGTCAGAAAATTCTGAGCTAACATCTAGTTTTTCTAGTACAGGTTTGTCTTTAACAGAAAATACTTTAACATCGAAAGAAAATATTGAATTAGACGATGGCACAAGTGAATTAGTCAACAGTTTGTCTATAGAAATTCCTTCTAAAAGGAATACAGAAAAAATATTTATACCGGATAGTAACTTTACAGATAATGAAGAAAAACTAATACCTGAAGTCTCAGAATCAGTTAATCTGTCAGGTATGCAAGTTAGCCAAACGCAACCACAACAAGACATTGAAAGAGATCAGGTTCCGTCTATAGTTGACAATAAAAGTAGCGTAAGTCAGACAAATTTAATCCAAGCAAAAGAGATTTTACCAACCTTAAACTCTCTATCGCAGGAAGAAGAATCACCAAATATTAATACTAAGTTTGAGGAAGTTACAGCTATTGATGAAGCAGACTTAATATCAGAAAAAAACACAAATTATTTTGTCACAGATAATTCTGCCTCTGATAATTCTTTAACTTTATCTTCAGCACTTACTTCATCTGAGGTTGATGATTCACCTACTTTACTTCATTCTTTGGAGAATGATGAAAATACCATAGAGACGGATTTTATTTCGCCTAATTCTGAGTCTTCAGTTGTAAAAAATCCTATTACATTACAACAAGAAATCGATTCTGACTTTTCACACAATGTAGAAAAAGCAACGCAAAATCTAACCATTCAGCCCCCTTTACTAGCAGATAATGGGGATATTTTACAGCCTCTATCCTTTCACGATCAAGGTTTTCTAGATTCTATTAAAAGTCAGAAAATTGATTCTAGTGTTACGAGTGAGTCTCCAGATATTGTGCCTGTTCAGTTAATACCGACCTCAGCAGTTATTGAAGATACACCTAGTTTATTCAGCAACCCTGATAGCGATAAACAGTTAGTAACTTCAGAATCACAATCTGCGATGGTGGTTAATGTCTCAGATGTCTCAGAAAATGTGACTTCACTACAACGTGATAGCAATGTTCAAAATCCTGGTAGCGAGTTTACAGAAAGTCAACCCATCTTAGCAGCACCTGAAATTGCTGAAGCACCAACAATTACCACCACATCATCTGAGATTACTGAAACACCAACAGTTACCGCCATTTCCCCTGAAATTGATGAAGCATTGGTAGTTAGCGCCAGTTCGCCTGAGATTACTGAAACACCAACAGTTACCGCCACATCGCCTGAAATTGATGAAGCATTGGTAGTTAGCGCCAGTTCGCCTGAGATTGCTGAAACACCAACAGTTACCGCCACATCACCTGAAATTGATGAAGAATTGGTAGTTAGGGCCACATCACCTGAAATTACTGAAACACCAATAATTAGCGCCACATCACCTGAAATTGATGAAGCATTGGTAGTTAGCGCCAGTTCGCCTGAGATTGCTGAAACACCAACAGTTACCGCCACATCACCTGAAATTGATGAAGCATTGGTATTTAGCACCAATTCGCCTGAAATTATTGAGAAAACAAGTATTTTTAGGGAAATTATTGATAATGAACAAACAGTAGAATCAGAAAATCCTGAAATATCAACTGCTGATACCTGGGATAATCCAGATATTCTAGACAACCCAACTGCTCCACAAGATGAGGTAAGCACAGCACCTAAAGTTGAGCAAAATGCGATCGCAGAAAATTTGCCCGCGCCTAAAGGTTATGCTACTGGTGGTCATGTTACAGACTCCCGTGTTGAAAATCGCCAGCAAATAGCACCCTCCGATACAGTACCTGCAATGCTTACGCCTGGGGAGTTTGTCATTAATACCAGGGATGCACAGAAGAATCTACCCCTACTACATCACATCAACACGGGTGGAACACCGCACGATATTATTCTTCCAAGTTTACAGACAACCAATCCTACAGAACCAGAAGAAACAATTTCTCCAGAGACTCCGACTAAAGTCGATTCTTTTTCAGATACTTCATTACAGCTAAAAAGCGGTGAGACTGATTCATCTGAGGTATCCAATTCTTTAATTCCTTCTTCCTTGGGGTTGAATAGTAATAAACAGAAACTTTCTATTCTTAATTCTCCAGAAATTCATACTCTTCAAAATGAAACAACAGATGTCGGTGAATCTTCACCTCAATACTCATCGCCTCCCCTAATTTTCCGAAAAGCAAATCCCAGCACTCACACACCTTCCCAATGGTCAGATACACCTTCTCAATGGTCGAGTGTGGAAGATTTACTCAATGGAAATAATGATGATTTTACTAGCTTTAATTTTAATGATGGCGAATCAAATAGTCAAAACTATGAATTTTCTCAGGTTTCAGAATCGCCACAAGTTTTTGCGAAACACCTTCCATCACCTAGAGGCTTTGCTAATGGTGGAGAAGTCACTCCACCCGACATATCTAGAGAAATACAACCGATAACTGAAACCATAGAAAGTACATCCTCATCTTCTCCAGGAGATGAAAAAGATGATACAGCCGATCTTGAAGCTCTAGCTCGTGAAATTTATCATAAATTACGACAACGGATAGAAATTGAGCGAGAGCGTCATGGCGGTTACTCCGGTAGATTACCTTGGTAAATTTTCATTCAATAATTAATTTTAGGAGAACTATTCAAATGGCAAGTCCAGCAATTATTGTTATTCAAAAGCTTAAACCACAACTTGAGAAAGCCAAGCTTGTAGCTTATAACAATGAAGCACCAGATATTGAATTAATGTTTAATCCTACAGATATTAGTTTCGCTCGGACTGTTAAGTGGGAAAGTAAGGATGGAAATAGAGGAACCACTCTACTTCCGAAAGTAAACTTTTCTGGGGTTGAACCTTACAAATTCACTCTTAAACAGTTACTCTATGATACTTATGAAACGAAAGAGTCGGTGATGAAAAAGTACATAGATAACATTAAGAAAGGTGTAGAAACTATCACTAAAGCAACTGACAAACGACCACCTGTTTATATATTTACCTGGGGAGATGAGTATTTTTATTGTGTAATCACGAGTTTAACTTACACTTTAAATATGTTTTTGAGTGATGGTACACCAGTCAGGGCAATGGTAGATATAGCCTTGCAAGAAGTAGATAAGAATAACCTGCCTGGAGGACGTAAATCTGATTCTAAAGGCAACGCTCGTGCAACAGATAAAAAGGGTCAAAAATTGAGTAAGTAAAAAAATAACGTGAGAAATTAGTATTTACTTTGTCATTAAAGGCTGCTCTGAACATTTTATAAATTATCAAATAATAGTTATGCCTCCTAAAAACAGTCTTTATTTAAGCGAACCTAAAATACAGATAGATGGACAACAAGCTTCTCCTGAACTAATGAAGGATTTGTTGCAAATCACAATAGAAGAAAGCCTTCATTTACCAGCAATGTTTACGCTAGTAATCCATAATAGCTATATTCCCACATCTGACCGACCAGAAAATAAAGCTTGGCGACACGATCAGTTGTTTAAGATTGGTAAAAAAGTGAAGTTGGGTTTTACTTCAAGTACTACTCTAGATAATAATTTTCAAGAAGAGGTAGGAGAATTTATTATTGAAGGCGAAATTACAGCGATGGAAGTTCACTTTAATGAAAAATCTGAAGCTGATATAATTGTTCGCGGTTATGATATTTCTCATCGTCTCCATAGAGGTCGTTATAATCGTTCTTTTTTAAATGAAACTGATAGTGGTATAGTCAATAAAATAATTAAAGAAGTAGGTATAAAACCTGGCAATATAGAGCCAACTGGTGAAGTTCATAAGTATGTCTTCCAAGAAAATCAAACGAATATGGAATTTTTGCGAGAAAGGGCTGCTCGCATTGGTTTTGAGTTATTTATTACCGAGGAAAAACTCAATTTTTGTAAACCAAAAACTCAGGGTGCTTTATCATTAAAATGGCTAGTTGATATTAATAAATTTAGTACTCGTGTTACTAGTGCTGAACAGATAAGTTCTGTAGAAGTACGCGCTTGGGACTATACCCAGAAAAAATTGATTAGTGGAATAGCAAATAAAGAGAAGCAAACAACCCAGACAGGTAATAAGCTAGGAAGTAGTACTAGTAATGCATTTTCTAATCTTAAGTCTCCCAAAATGATTGTTGTAGATAAACCTGTTGCCAGCAAAAAACAAGCAGAGACGATGGCTCAGGCTTTGTGTGATGAACTAGGAGGAGAATTTGTTTATGCAGATGCCAAAGCAGAAGGGAATCCTGAGATTCGTCCTGGACGGGTTATTAGTCTTGAGGATATGGGCGATCGCTATAGTGGTAAGTATTATGTTACAGAAACCCGCCATTTCTTTAATCAGCGCGTTTATGAAACTGATTTCAGCGTGCGGGGACTCCGTTCTGGTAGCTTATTCACAACTCTATCCCCAGAAAAACGTCTCCAGCCATCTGAGACTTTATTAGTGGGAATTGTGACTGATAATAAAGACCCAGAGAAAATGGGCAGAGTGAAGGTCAAGTTTCCTACTCTCACAGAAGATCATACAAGTGACTGGGCTAGAGTTGTAGCTGTGGGAGCAGGCCCAAACAGAGGTTTTGACTGTTTACCAGAGGTAAACGATGAAGTTTTGGTAGGTTTTGAGCATGGCGATATTCACCGTCCTTACGTCATTGGTGGAGTATGGAACGGCAAGGATGCACCACCGGAAAATGTAAATGATTCAGTTACAGGTGGTGTAAGATTACGCACCATTAAGACTCGTGTAGGTCATGTTCTACAGTTTGTTGAAGAGGATAAAGGAAGTAGTAAAAAAGGTATTCGCGTAGAAACCACAGGTGGTCACAAAATATATCTCAATGATAGTCAAAGGTGCATAGAGATTGAAACCACAGGTGGTCATAAAATCAAAATGGACGATATGGGTAAATCTGTTTCAGTGAAATCAACAGGTAATATGTCATTAGATGCTGCTGGCAATATCGACATTTCAGCCAATGGCGTGATTACAGTTAAAGGTGCGATGATTCGACTTAATTAATTCGTAATTCGTAATTCGTAATTCGTAATTAACACAATAGGAGGTTGTGATGGGTAAACCAGCAGCAAGAATTACTGATAATGTGGCGCACCCTTTACCCCCAGTCTTGACAGGGGGGCCGGGTAGTCCCAATGTGTTGATTGGATCTTTACCTGCGTGGCGGGGCGTGCTTGCAGCAGCAGTACCAGGTTTGCAGTCTGCCAAACAAATTTCTGATACGGCTATTCAAGTCGCTGAGGCTTCTACCCTAGCGGCAGCAGGTACACCAGGGGCACCTGCTGCTTTAGCTGCCGAACAAACTACAAAGGCAACATCAGCTGCTACTATGGGTGGTGCGATCGCAGCAGCAGCTGCTGCTGGTGGTGCTGATATTCATAATTGCGCCACACCTTTACCACTACCTCCTCACGGCCCTGGGGTTGTGATTGACGGTAGCCAGACTGTGCTGATTAACAATCTACCTGCCTCTCGCATGGGCGACACTATTATAGAAGCATTGGGGCCACCGAATAAAATCATCAAAGGTGATCCCACTGTTTTGATTGGTGGCTGATTGAAGAGGCAGGGGGCAAGGGGCAGGGGAATACTGTGCCTACGAGTATTAAAGACTTGTCCGTGAGTATTAAAAACTCATTCACGAGTATCAAAGACTCGTCCGCGAGTATCAAAGACTTGTCCACGAGTATCAAAGACTCATTCACGAGTATCAAAGACTCGTCCACGAGTATCAAAGACTCGTCCACGAGTATCAAAGACTCGTCCGCGAGTATTAAAAACTCATTCACGAATATCAAAGACTCGTCTATGAATCTTAATACTATACCAAATTACACTTACAAATCATTCTCCCTCCTGCCCCCTGCCCCCTGCCCCTCTGCCCCCCACTTCATCCTCGACCTTTGGCGAATAGGCTTAAACCCTCTGTGCCGATATCTTTGAAGATATCCATGTAAAAACTGTCTAAGTGCCAGATATGGTTTATGGTCGTGAACTAGCCTATTTGGGAACAGGTTGGGCTTATCCACTGCATTTAAGTGTGCAAGGCGGGATACAACTTAGCCGTGAAGATCAAAAAGTTAAAGAATCTATTTGGATTATCCTTCGCACCGGAGTAGGTGAGCGGGTTTATCGACCTACCTTTGGTTCGCGCTTATCGGAACTGGCGTTTGCACCTTTAAATAGCGAGACCCTACTGCGAATCCGTCTTTATGTTTTGGAAGCTTTAGAAGTTTGGGAACCACGCATTACTATCGATGAAGTTGTCACCGATCCTGACCCTGTGCGTGGCAGAGTTGACATCATTATCAATTATCGACTTAAAGACGGCCCCGATATTTATAGTTTTGTTTATCCTTATTATTTGGTTTCAGCTGGGGAGGAATCGTGATACCAATTCGCAATTCGCAATTCGCAATTCGCAATTAAGAAAGCTGAATTTTATCTGGGTTTCTAGGCTTGTATCTGTCACATTCTTTTTTAAATTGGTATGAACTTTGATTTTTTACCGAAATTACCTTCTTCCAACTTAGACGATCGCGCCTTCGATGATTTGGTGGAAGAATGTATTATGCGTATTCCTCGCTACTGTCCAGAATGGACTGATCACAACCTCAGCGACCCAGGAATTACGCTAATTGAGTTATTTGCTTGGTTAACTGACCAGATGTTGCTCAGATTTAACCAAGTACCCCGAAAAAATTATGTCGCTTTCCTAGAATTACTGGGTATTCGTCTCCAGCCTCCAGCCCCAGCCCGCACGGAATTAACTTTTTATTTAAGCGCTGCACTACCCGAAGCCTACACAATTCCAGCCGGATTGGAAGCCTCAACTATCCGCACTGAAACTACAGAAGCGATTACCTTTAGTACAGATTCTCCTTTAATTATCGGCAAACCCCGCATCCAACACTTCTTAACTGCCCAAACTACCGAAGATATTCCCCAATCTCTGCGCGAAAGAGTCACAACTTCTTGGACTCGTGAATCTAATGGTTTCTGGACAGGTAATGAACAACCGATTTTTGAAGAGGAACCTCAGCCTGGTAACTGCTTTTATTTAGCGATTAATTCTGATGATCCTTTAGACGCTAACGTTTTAGAAATTATTTTCCAAGGGGCTGCGGCTACCCCTGCTGGGATTAACCCCAATCAACCACCGCGCAAATGGGAAGCTTGGGATGGGGAAAATTGGCAACCAGTTTTATTACAAGAGTCGGATGATAAAACTCGCGGTTTCAGTTTTTATGAAATGGCGCAACAGGGTGGAAACCCTTCCCAAGGTGCAGAGGTACGTTTGCATCTACCTCAAATTTGGCCTGTGGCTAATTTTACTTCTTACCGGGGTCGTTGGTTGCGCTGTAGCTTTGTTTCCGCAGAAGCCAATGAATCTGGTTACAATCGTCCGCCAAGAATTATTGGTTTAGCAGCGCGGTCAATTGGCGGTACTGTTAGAGCTAGTCACAGTACGCTGATTATAGATGAGCGATTGGGAATTAGTGATGGTACACCCGGTCAAAGTTTCCAGTTACAAACAGCACCAATTTTAGAACGTCGGGAAAATGAGTATATTTTAGTTACTCCCAGTGGTGGTTTGCCTCAAAAGTGGATTGAGGTGAGAGATTTTGCTGATTCTGGGCCACATAACTTTCATTACACCATCGATTCGATCACTGGGATAATCCAGTTTGGGCCGCTGATTCGGGAACCTAGCCAACTTAAACAGCATACCCAAATGCGATCGCGAATTCAAGAACCATCGCTAGATAAAACATCTGTACAAGTTCTAGAAAATAACCAGTCGGAACACCAATATGGGGCAATTCCTCCCCGTGGTGCAGAGATTAAAATGGTTGCTTATCGCACAGGTGGCGGTAGGGAAGGCAATGTGCAAACTGGGGCAATCCAGTTTTTGAAGTCTGCATATCCATACATTGCTAGTGTGGTCAATCGCGTACCAGCGATCAATGGCGCGGATGCCGAATCGCTAGAACAGGCTGTGATGAAGGCTCCCCGCATCCTCCGCACACGCGATCGCGCCGTCACTGCGGAAGATTTTGAAGTTTTGACTCAACAAGCGGGTGCAGGTGCGATCGCGCGCGTCCGGTGTTTGGCAGCAAATTCTCGTAGACAAGCTGGTATAGTTAGTTTACTGGTTGTTCCTTATGCAAATACAGATGCGATCGCACAAGGTAATGGCATCAGACCAGAAGAGTTTGCTCTTAGTAATGCCCTCCAAGAGCAAATTTTGAGTTACTTAGATGAAAGACGGTTATTAGGGGTACAAATAGAATTACAAGAACCGAATTATGTAGGTGTTTCTGTACAGACAGAAGTTGCTTTAGAACCTGCTTATGATAACCCTTTTGCCAGAGAAGAAATTCGCCGAAATTTAAGGGTATTACTGTATAAATATTTAAATCCATTAACTGGAGGAATGGACGGCAAAGGTTGGCCATTTGGGCGACCAGTTTATACATCAGATATTGTCGCATTACTGCAACAAACCCCAGGCGTGCGTCATTTAGGCCCCGTGCTGCTGTTTCCCATCCGCAAGCAAGGAGAAAATTGGCGACGACAACCATCACCAGAACAATTGATTGACCCCGGATCAGAAGGTTTAATATGTTCTTGGGCTGATACCAATCTACGTTCAAATCACGACATTCAAATAATTCGTAATTCGTAATTTGTCATTTGTCATTTGTCATTCGTCATTTGTTATTTGTCATTGGTCATTTATCAGTAGTTATTCTCCCTCCAATTCCCCATTCTCAATTCCCTAATCCTATGGTTCAAAGTCGCTCTAGTCCAGCTGTAAGCATTCAATTAACGCCAATGCAAATACCTGAAGCTTTACCTGTGGCAGGTTTAGGATTTACAAATGCGGATATCGATGTAGGTGGACGTACTTTACTTTTGCATCCTGGACATCCCAGTGAGATGATTGTGCAAGTGCAAAACTTAGAACAACGTCCTTTGCGGGTAAGCTTAAGCGTTGACGGAAACTTTCCATCCCAGTGGTGTCAAATTGGCACAGAGGGTAGTGAAATACCGCCTCGTGGACAAATGGATGCTGTTCTCTACTTCTCAATTCCCGACACATTTTTTGAAGACCAAGAAGCAATTTCTCCTGGGACAAAAAACAAATTAACTCTCAATTTTCGCAGCCTAATTACTCTACATATAGACGCAGGCACAGAGAACGAACAAATCGAAAGAAGCGAATATTTTGATTTATATATCCGTCCCTATACCGCCTACATGGAATTCTTGCCAATTTTGTATCGGGAAGTAGACTTTATTGGTCGCTTCATGAAGATATTTGAGCAAGCTTTTCAACCAATAGTTGATAGTTACAATGTCATGTGGGCAAACCTCGATCCCTTGACAGCACCACAAGCATTACTACCTTTTATGGCTCATTGGGTTGCTTGGCAAGTAGATTCAGTTTGGGATCTCCAGCAACAACGGCGTTTAATTCGTCGGGCTGTAGAACTTTATCGCTGGCGCGGAACTCGTAAAGGATTGCGTCTCTATTTACATCTTTATACTGGTTTACCGTTAGATGAAGATTTACCTAATGAAGCTGATAAACATATTAGTATTACAGAACCTTTTGGCCCAAGTTTCATCATCGGAGATGCCCAATTAGGAAATGCTGTTTTAGCAGGTGGACAACCATATCATTTTATAGTCCGTTTGCGTTCAAATATTTCTAGTGGCATCATTAATGAGCAACTTATCCAAAGAATCATAGAACAAGAAAAGCCTGCTTTCTGCACTTATGAACTATCTATTGAAAATCCCTCTAATTAAATAATTCGTAATTCGTAACTTTTTAAATCAAACAGACTATTAATCTAAAATCCAAAATCTAAAATCGCTATGTCTCATCCTTTCCCACCCCCACCAATCAAATCTTTGGAACGCCTGCAAGCCGCAGACGGGTTACTAATCAATGCAGAACGCTGGCGCACAGCCCATGATTATCACCGGAATCGGCAAAATGCTCAATATCAAAGTTTAAACCAACCAGGAATTGTCTGTGGTTTAGGCGTTCGAGATGTGACAGCCCCAAGCCAAGTAGAAGCTAGATACCGAGATGGACGTTGGGTACAAATTCAACCTGGTATTGCAATTGATTTAGCAGGTAATCTAATTGTTGTACCGACTTCTTATGACTTTCCTATTGATATAGAAGTAGTCAGTTCGGAACCACTCATGATCTACTTAGTAGTTAGCTATGTAGACCCTGATGAATTGCGCCGTGGACAGCAAAGAGATGTTGTTCAAGAAACCTATCGAATTGACCAAAGAAACTCCATACCAGCCAGTTCAGAAATAGAAATATGTCGAATACTTCTGCAACCAGGACATACTGATATTACCCAACCTGCGGATGCTTTCTTTCCTGGATATAACAATATTGATTTGCGTTATCGTCGTCAGGCACAAATGCGTCCCCAAGCACTTGTCTGTATGGCACAAGCAACTCATAGCGATCCTGAATGTGCGCGTAATTTTTTCAGCCTTTCGTATTTGTTACAAGCAGTAGAACCCCTATATCCCAGTTTGCGAGGGGCTGATGAACCAGGGCAGGTTTCTTTAAGTGAAAATATTCAAGATTATGACTTACTTTATTTGACAGGTGGACAGGCAATTTCTTTAAATAGTCTCGAATTTGAATCCCTGAAAAATTACTTAAATTTAGGCGGAGTGCTTCTCGTTGATGCACCAATAAATGCTAATGCTTTAATTGAGAGTACTCAAGCATTAGCACAACAGTTAGAAAGTCCTTTAAGACCTTTAGAAGAATTGCAACGGAGTCATCCTTTAAGGACAAAACCTTTTTTATTTGCTGCCTTGCCAATGGTTAATCAACAGCAAATTAAAATGTTAATCGGTGGCGGAATTATTTTAGTAATTGGTGATTTAGCAACCGCTTGGGGACTGGATAGAGATTTGAATTTACCCAGATTGACTATTCGTACAGCCCAGGAATTAGGAATTAATATTCTTCATTATGCTTGGAAACGGCGACAGTTGATAGGCTTGCAACAAGAAGATAATTCAGGACAGTGGTAGGGTGGGCATTAATCCGGTTTGCTTAAGGGAAGAGACGGTGATTTATTGCGTTATTGCGATCTATAACTTTCATCAAAACCCTGATCCGAATCGTATTGGAGCGGGCATTATTTTAAATAATATTGGATATGGTTTCGCATTTTTAGCAATACCTACCCTCTAATATAGAGCGATCGCCTTCGCGTCACTTGGAATCCAATACACTTGGGTTAAGCATCTCTTTCTTCTCTCTGCGTTCTCTGCGCCTTGGCGGTTCGTTAAAAAACGACTTTGGTAACAGATTTTTAGCCTTAACTGAACTGTATTGACTTATAATCCAATACACTTGGAAGCGTTACTTCTACAAAATCGTGGGTTTTGAGTTTTGAGACGCGATAAATCGCCGTCTCTACAAGTGTTTTGGTCTTATCTGAACTCTATTAACTCATTCCCTAACATCCCTAAAGCACAAAACCTAGAACTATATTTAAGGCTGTACGAATAAGTTCCCAGTATTCTGACTCCAGCACGCCCAGCAAGCCCAAAATACGACTATGATCAACAGCACGAATTTGGCCAATATCTATAAAACGGTCTTGGTCTAGTCCATTATTTGGTGTTGCTTTCACATTTACAACGTAGGGGGCTTGTTTACTTCCGGGTCGAAATGGCATCACAATTGTCAGCAATCCATACTGATTCATGATGTCATTTTGCACAATCAAGCAAGCGCGGATTTTTTTTGCTTCAGCCCCCAGTGTCGGATCAAGATTCACCCAACGTATTTCTCCTCGTCGGTAAGTTAAATTATTCCCTGGCATTTATGCCATCTCCAGCAACGCTATCCCAAGCAGCAATTTCAGCTTGATATTCTGGATCTTCAGCATCCTGCTTGAGGGCTGCAATCATTTCTGCTGCCAAAATTTGGCGACGGTGTTCTGCTAGCAGTGTATTAATGTATCCACTACGATTTCCATGTGCATACTGATCTACAAATTGCAGAATGTCTTCTTCTAAGGTAATTGTGACTTTCAGCATCTATGAATAAATTGTTAGTATTACTATTTAGTATGATTTTATCATCATACTAAAATTTGCTTTATATATCTGACCGGTTTGAGCTTACGTAATACTTGAATTAACAAAAGCTATGTAGTACATTTGCCAACGGTGTATAGGCTAGCTATATCTACCCCAATGGGCGAGGTGCTGCAATGCCATATCCCTGTGCGTAATCAATTCCTAGTGCCGTAATTCGCTCTAAAATCGCGTCATTCTCTACAAACTCAGCAATAGTCTGAATACCCATCACACTACTAATGTGCGTGATTGCTGCCACGATCGCATTATCCACAGGATTCTTGACAATGTTACGAATAAAGCTCCCGTCAATTTTGAGGTAATCCACAGGCAGAGACTTGAGATAGGCAAAGGACGACATACCCACCCCAAAATCGTCCAACGCGAAGCGACAGCCCATCCGTTGAAGTGACTGAATGAACTGTCTGGCTTTGCTTAGGTTGGCGATCGCCACGGTTTCGGTAATCTCAAAGCAAATGCAGTGGGGTGAGATGGAGTATAGAGTAAACTGCTGATATAGAAAGTCAAAAAACCGATCGTCGTTGATACTAGAGCCAGAAAGGTTAATTGCATAAATGCTTTGTTTATCGCCAACAACCTTTGTCCAATTCCTGAACAGAGTCCGAATCACCCATTGATCGATTAGGTGCATCAAGTCGTAGCGTTCTGCTGCTGGAATAAACGTCATTGGCAGCACTAAATTTCTCTGCTTATCCCGGAGCCGCAGCAGGACTTCATAATAGTCCCCATCGTCAGCGTTTTGAGCAGTCGAGGTGATAGCGGCAATAGGTTGAACATAGAGACAAAACCAATCATTTTCCAAGGCTTGAGAAATGCGGCTGGCCCACTGCATCTTCTCGCGCTGTTGCAGTCGCTCCTGGTCGTTAGTCTGAGCAACGTACACGCGATTGCGCCCCCAGTTCTTCGCTGTATAGCAAGCTGCGTCAGCTGTGCTGATAATCTCTGCAACGCTCTCGCTATGAGTGTCAATACCGACCAAGCCGATACTTATTCCAATTGAGAATACCTGCTCTTGCCAAACAAACCGGAACTTTTGAACACACGAAAGCAGATCGTTGGCAATTAATAAAGCTTGCTCCAGTGTACACTTACTGAGCAATACGCCAAATTCATCGCCCCCTAAGCGTGCAAGTATGTCAGTTTTCCGAATCTTCTCCTGCAATAAGACAGTAATTTGACGCAGTAATTCGTCTCCAGCCACATGACCACAGGTATCATTTACGATTTTGAAGTGATCGAGATCCAAATAGCACAACGCATGAACCTGGTAGTCTGAACAAGCAAGGCCCAATGCTTGTTTAACCTGCCGCTCAAATTCCTGGCGATTCGCCAATCCTGTTAAAGCATCATGGGTTGCCTGCCAGGATAGCTGACGTGAAAACTCGCGGTTCTGAGTCACGTCACGAAACACCATAACCCCGCCAATAATTTGTCCCTCACGATTGTGAATGGGCGCGGCTGAATCTTGAATCGCAATTTCTTGATTATTCTGATTAATTAAGACGGTATGTTTTGCTAAATTCACAGTTCGATTTTCCTGTAACGCTTGCTCAATTGGGTTCTGAACTTTCTCCCGTGTTGTTTCATGCACAATTCCAAAGACCTCTTCTAACAGCAACCCTTCTGCGGATGCTTCACTACATTGAAGCAGAGATTTTGCAACCGGATTGAGGTATTGAATTTTGCCAAACGCATCTGTGGTAAGAACTGCATCTCCGATCGATTGCAATGTCACCTGGGCTAATTCTTTTTCTTGAAAAAGTGTTTCTTCGATTTGCTTGAAGTCTGTGATGTCGTATCCTACCGATTGAAATTCCAGAAAGCATCCTTGCTCGTCAAATATCATTCGGTTATGCCACTTAGTCCAACGCACCCTATCTCCCAGAAGTACGCGATTCTCAATGATGACAACAGGATGATCGGCACTAATTAAAGCTACGAATTCAGCAACTCGCTGCCGATCTGCCTCCAAAATCATGGGTTGATCGGGGCTGCCGATCAGTTCCTCTGGCGATCGCCCATAATAAAGCGCAAAAGCTTGGTTGAAAAACGTGAGTGTGCCGTCTGGTAAATATCGGGCAATCACTTCAGCCTGATCTTCTACAATGGCACGGTAGCGAATCTCGCTTTGTTTGCTCGCAATTTCTGCCTGTTTGAGTAAGCGGATCTCGTTGTGGACATCGCTGATTTCCCGCTCTAGTTCTCGGTTGGCTACCAACAGTCGTCCATAACTGGGGAAAGTAAGTGCCTTTGGTATTAACTCTCTCAACTCAATATCTGTGTATAGCGATCCGAAAGCCGTGATGGCCTTGATGCAACTACTTAGCCAATGTTTATAAGCCAAGATGTGTACCTGTATTTTTGCAGTAGCTAAAAAAACCTGTGAACAGTTACGACTAAGAGGTTGTTGAAAAAATTGTTAGCTGTGATTTTAGGCACTTCTTGATCCCACCTACCTAAAAAAGGGGGAACCAGAATTCAAATCCCCCAATTTATCGGGGAATTTAGGGGGATCTAAAACGTTTTGCTATCAACTAACAGGACTTTTTAAATAACCTCTAAATTAATATTCTGGATAAGTCTCCAGCAGACGCTGAAATACTTCTAAAGCTTGCAGATAAAGCGGCTCGGCTTCGTCGTGTCGTCCTTGAGAATCATAAAGTGACGCTAGGTTGTTCAGACAGGTGGCAACAGAAGGATGTTCTTCTCCCAATAGCCTTCTCTGTCTTAAAGCTTCCACTAACAACTCTTCAGCTTGGTCGTAGCGTCCTTGAGAATTATAAAGTGACGCTAGGTTGTTCAGTTTGGTGGCGGCAGAAGGATGTTCTTCTCCCAGTAGCCGTTTTTTCTTCTGTGAAGCTTCCACTAACAACTCTTGGGCTTGGTCATACCGCCCTTGATAATAGTAAAGTACTGCTATGATGTTCAGTTTGGTGGCCACAAAAGGATGTTCTTCTCCCAGCAGCCTTCTCTGTCCTAAAGCTTCCCCTAACAACTCTTGGGCTTGGTCATAGCGTCCTTGATAATAGTAGAGTCCTGCTAGGATGTTCAGGCTGGTGGCGACAGAAGGATGTTTTTCTCTCAGCAGCCGTTTTCTCTGTCCTGAAGCTTGCAGATACAGCACTTCGCGGTTCAGCTTGTTCATAGCTTCCTTGATAAGAGTAAAGTCCTGCTAGCTCCTTCAGGCTGGTGGCAACAGAGAGATGTTCTTCTCTCAAACGGGTTTGCACCGTTGATAAACGTTGCTCATACCAAACTGCTGCTATCAGCGCTTAATCTCTATTTATATAGGTAGTATTACAGATATCTGCTTGATATTAGGTGTTACCAAGGTTTGAGATGTATAAGATGAGTGGATAAGGTTTCAATTAGTTACAAATATTAATTAAAAACTTATAATATCTTCCCTTTCTTTGCGAGCATTTATATAGAGCAAATAGGCAAGAATAAGCGGACAAATATTTTTGGCAATTACAGCTATTTTCATTTATTTGAACCACATCTGTCGTAGGTGCAATTCATGAATTGCCCCTACAGTATGATCTATTTACCTGAAAATTGTTGTAATATCAATCTCCTGCCTGCAATAACCAAAAGCCGCTATAAGTCATCCCGGAATCATCTGGTTGCACTAACAAAAAATGCAATCCTCGGCTTTGCTTTTTTCGTAGTTCAAATGTTTGGGCTGCTGTTGTAACTTCTGGATCTTCAAAAGTGGCAACAATCCATCTATCTACTAAGCCAGCCTCTAATACTAAGCCATCTGGTGCGCCAGAAATGTAGTTTAATGCCACAGGACGGGCTTGCTGTAACCACCGGGCTAGGCGCATCGATTGCCGTCCACCATAAATTATTACACCAGGGACGGGCACTGTTGACGCTAAACCCAAGTTGATGGGTTTGAGATGTTCTGGGATGTGCAAAATGGGAATGGGGCGATCGCTAAATCTCGTTTCTACGTCACTAGCCCCTAAACTTGCAAACCGCCATTGTTCTCCCCAGAGGTTCTCTGGTAATGGTGCTGGGGGTGGTTTATCTACCGTTGCGGGATATTGCTTTTCTTGTAACCACTGCTTCAGTGCCAAAGTGTGGCGGGTTGGTTCGACATTTATACTTAAATTGCGTCCAGCCGCCTCAATTAAGCTTAGAGACTGGGGACGAAACACCTGAATCACATCTGGCAATTTTTCACCTGCGGCTAGCTCAAGTTGAGCAGCTACCCAATTAGAATTTGCTGCTGACTGAAGACAGGTAGCTTCATACTCAAAGCTGCGAGTTGCGTCACAAATCAACAACTCCCATAGAACTTGTCCAGACACATCCTGTGAGGGACGACGATAAAAATCAACCTGCCAAATTTTCATAAATTGGGAATCCCTTCGGCTTCTCTACGAGACGCTACGCGAACGCTCAGGGCAAGTGGGAATTGGGAATGGGGGAGGAGAATTATAATCAATGCCCTATGCCCCATGCCCAATTTAAAAAGCCTGAATCCATTCTTTGACAGAATATTCAGTCCAGATGCCATTTTTCCAGTAGGGATCGTTTTCAATCAACTGGCGCACAGTGGCTTCGTCTTCGGCTTCGTAAATTCCAAAAACTTTTGTGACATCCTTGGTGGGGCCAATAGTAATCAGCACACCGGATTCTTTCTGTTTTGCTAATCCGTCTAAATGAGCTTCACGGTGTGGGGCGCGTTTTTCAAGAACATCTTCGCAGTAACTTCCCCAGAGTACATATTTAGGCATAACTTTACCAATTTTGGATTTTAGATTTTGGATTTTGTAGTCAGTATATCGGGGAGTGAGGAATTAATAATTCCTAACTCCTAGTAAATGACAAATGACAAATGACTAACTTCTGAGATTTACGCCGAATTTTTCCACCAAAGCTTCGCGGACTTTATTGTGTACTGGTTCGACTTCCGCCTCAGTCAAAGTGCGATCGCTAGCGCGATAAACTAAGCGGAATGCTAAACTCCGCTGTCCTTGGGGGACATTTTCACCACGATATTCATCAAATAATTCCACAGATTCGAGCAAATCTTTACCCGCTTTGGTAATTACTTTTTCAATTTCGGAAACTGAGATTTTCACAGGTGCGAAAAAGGCGATATCGCGATCGCTAGCTGGATAAGTAGAATATGGCTGGAATGTTGGCACAAGAATTTCGTCTTGTCCTAGAGATTCTAAAAGCACATCTAGATCCAACTGGAAAACATAAACGGAATCTGGTAAACCTTTTTCTCGTCGCAATTGGGGATGGAGTTGTCCAAAAATACCTAGCCTGTTACCCCGAATCCACAAAGAAGCGGTGCGTCCGGGATGTAAGCGATGATCTCGGCAATCGGGTTGGAATTCTACCTGCAAGGCAAGTTGCCGAAATATGCTTTCTAAAGTGCCTTTGGCTTCAAACCAGGTAATGGGTTCTTCACGTCCACTTTTTGACCATTTGCCAACGGTGCGATCGCCTCCCATAATCCCAGCTAAGGCTTCTGTTTCTTGCAAACCGTCTTCTTCTCGCCAGAAAATTTGCCCGATTTCAAAGCCGTTTAGGGAACCATTACCCTGCTCTAAATTGTATTGAAAGGCATCAATCAACCCAGATAGCAAATCGTTTCGCAGCGCTGAATATTCGGCAAATAAAGGATTTGACAGTACTATCTGTCTGTCTTCTCCTGGTTTAACTAAAGAATAGTGGATTAATTCTGTCAATCCTTCAGCCCGGAGGAAAGCCCGTAACTTGCGAATCAGTTCCTCATCTAAAGGCAGATAACCACCTTCCGATTTTTCTGGTAGAGTATCGCAGAATCTGTTGTAACCATAGAGACGGGCGATTTCTTCAATTAAATCAATTTCTCGCTCTAAGTCGCGGTAACGATAGGGTGGGACGGAAACTGACCATGTAGGTTGATGGTTGCTATCTTCACCTGAAGAAGTCAACTGACATCCTAGTGCAGTCAGGATGCGCTCAACATCTTGTCCTTGGAGTTCACCTGTGTCCTCTCCCAAATCGATTGGCCCTAGTATTTGATTTACTCGGTCTAAACGCAGTGCGATCGAACGACTCCAGGTAGCAGGATCGGGGCGAGTGTCGGCAATTTCCTGCTGGACAAGAATTCCACTAGCTAATTCGCTAATTAAAGATAAGGCGCGGCGATTAGCTATTTCTAACTCAGCGCGGTTAACTCCCCGTTCATATCTCCCAGAAGCTTCACTTCTTAAACCTGCACTGCGCGAAGAACGGCGAATTGCTACAGAATCAAATAAAGCTGCTTCTAAAACTAGGCTTTGAGTCCCTTCATGGACTTCCGTTTCTTCTCCACCCATGACTCCCGCCAATGCAACGGGCCTGTCGTTAGCGGTAATTAACAAATTTTGGTTTGAGAGGGTGCGAGTTTGCCCATCTAGGGTTTTGAGAGATTCTCCATTATTAGCGAAACGAACGCCGATGGTTAAATTTTCGCTACTTGCAACAGATTTTAAGCGATCGCGGTCAAAGGCGTGCAATGGTTGTCCCCATTCCAACAAAACGTAGTTAGTAATATCCACAACATTACTTATAGGACGCACCCCAGCCGCCCGCAAACGCTGTTGCAACCATTCGGGAGATGGAGCAATTTTTACTTGTTCGATTACCGTACCGATGTATGCAGGACAAGCTTGTGTATCAGCAATTTTTAAAGTTAAATTTCCAGTATTTTTGCTAATAGAAACTTCACCAGGTTCAGGGATGCTCAATTTTCCACTAGTTAAAGCTGCTACTTCTCTGGCTACACCTACCATACTGAGGGCATCAGCGCGATTGGCAGTTGCAGTCAGGTCTAAAATTACATCATCTAGACCCAACAAAGGACGTACATCACTACCTAATGGTAAATTTTCCTGGGTAAAAATATGAATTCCGTCTACATCGGTGGGCAAACCGAGTTCCTTTAAAGAACAAATCATGCCCTGAGAAGGGACACCACGGAGTTTTGCAGGTTTAATTTTTAAATCGATGTTGGGTAAGTAAGTACCCGTAGTTGCGATCGGTACATAGATATCTGCCTTCACATTGGCAGCGCCACAGACAATATTTAAAGTTTCACCTGCACCGATATCGACTTGGCAAACACTTAATTTATCGGCGTTGGGGTGGGGTTGACGCTCAAGCACTTTCCCTACAACCACGCCATTTGCCCAAGTGCGGCGATCTTCAATATCTTCAACCTCAAACCCCGCCATTGTCAGGGTTTCGGCTAATTCTTCTGGACTAAGTTTTATCTCTACTAGTTCGCGCAGCCAATTTAGAGAAATACGCATGGAGTGTGCTTGTTTTAGGAATCGTCTTTTGTTCTTATTTTAGGGTGCCTACTAGCGATCGATGGCTACTCATCCCGCTAGGCGTACCCTTTCACTTGAACAATCCTACTACGTTAGACTCCCAGAACAATATCGGTTTTTTGCTTTATCTTTACATTTTGTGCGATCTGCTGTGGTCAGCCTCTGCACGTCTACGTTAAAAAATTATATAGCTTGTGAATGCAGGTCACTTTGTTCCACTTAAATCTACGGAGAATTTTTAGGAGTTATTTTCACACTTTAGAAGAACTTGAGCAAAGTATTTAATACTATAGAAAGCATCCTACTTCCACCCAAAATTGGTAATCCCTAATACTTGACTAATTAAATACATGGGCTTGTTTTTTCTGTGTTATCAACAAGCCCAGCTTTTTGCTCTGAGCAATTGATTTAAGACTCCTATATAATGCTGGTAATGAGTAGGGCATAAATCAAAATGTCATCAAAAACTTTCGATATTGCTGACTTATCGGATAATTTAGCTGATTTATTGTCAGATATCCAAAATCATGTTGAAGTGACGCTAACTCGGCAGGGTGTCCCTTGGGCAAGGGTTTTGCCTTTGTCTCAACCCCAAGAACAGCCTGTAGTTCCTAAAGCGGGTTTAAATCGTGGCTCTATGGTAATGAGTGATGATTTTGATGATCCTTTACCAGATTCTTTTTGGGGTTTATGAAGGTTTTATTAGATACTCATATTTTTATTTGGTGGGACAGTGAGCCTGAGAAGTTATCACCAAATATTTTAAGTTTGCTACAACGAACGGACACAAAATTATATGTCAGTGTTGTTAGTTTGTGGGAAATACAAATTAAGAGTCAGCTAGGGAAGATCACGCTTAGTCAATCCTTAGAAGACATCTACGACAGCCAAAATACAAATGGGATCTCTTTTTTGTCAGTTATCCCTGCCCATGTTCTAAATTTAAATACTTTACCTCTACATCATAAAGATCCGTTTGACCGAATGCTAATTTCTCAAGCTTTAGTAGAAGGATTAACGCTGATTTCCATAGACCAAATATTTAAACTTTATGATGTGCCATTATTTTCTGGTGATTTCGGAATCAGATAAGAAATATAATAACTTTCATCGACTTCGGCGTTGTTGCTTATAGTCATAATCATCCTGGTATTCAATCGTACCAAATAGCTCCATAATTTTCAATTGCTTTGGACGCTGTATATACTCTCGCAATGCCTCTTCTACAACAGCATCCTTAGTTGGATGACCACTAAGTTCGAGAGCTTCCTTAATTAAGTTTTCGTCAATTTCGAGATTAGTAGTCATTTGTAGATTATTGCACAAAGTAATGTGCAGAAAAAACTCATTGGAGTAGTTAATTTAAGTCAAATGCATGAAGACTATTTTAAGTAATTCTGCGCGAGTAAATGGTTTAGTCAGATATCCAGATGCCCCAACCAATTTGGCTTTTACTTTATCTACAATTCCTTTATTTCCAGTCACAAAAATAATGGGAGTCTTTTGAAATATCGGATTATTTCGTATAATCCGGCACAACTCATAACCATCTATTCCTAGCATATTTAAATCCAACAAAATTAAGTCTGGTTTGTGCCTTATAATTGATAAAACGGCTTTTACTGGATCGTTAATAGTCACTACAGAAAAGTTTTCATTTTCTAAGAAACGGCTAATTTCTTTGAGAATTGTGGGGCTATCATCTACAGAAACGATTTTGTGGACTTTTTGTGCCGTTACAGTAGCAGCTGTTACTTTTTGGGAAGCAGGATTTATGTTATTTGATATTGTTGGTTCCTGAAATTTTTCTTGGGGAGGAAGAGAAATCTGTGGTAATCGTGGAACAGGAGATATATTCTCTTCAGCAATATCAGGGTAAGAGTTGATGGTGCTATTTAGCTCTTTTGTGGTATTCTCTATCTCTGGAATTAATTTTGAGAAAAGCGATTGCTCTTCAAATAGCTTTGGTAACTTATCATAAGGTGGATCGGGTTCATGCAAGATAATCGCACCATTAAGTATATAAGGGTATAAATTGCGGGCCAATTGAATTTCATCTTGATTCAAAATTGTTGCCAGATGACACAAGCTAAAACCCTTCATCCAATGAATCAAATCTGGCTGAAGTTTTGGTAAATCTTTTTCCTCAATTTTGGTGTTGATCAACAGATATGGACGTTGATATGGAGAAGAGATTTGCGGAACAAAAGCTTGCCAATTCTGTAATCTTCCTTGACAACGTTCTAGAATCTTTTCTACATCTATCCTACAAATTCTTGGCATTCTCTCCAGTGGTTCTGTTAATTCATAAGTACCTTCTTTAATGAGCAAAAATGATTCAATTACCTCTTTAACTAATTCTTGAATCAGCACTACTGCTTGTGTAGAATGTAAATGTTGTTGACTAACAAGCCAAGATATCGCCTGATATTCAGGAGGGTGGCTTCTGGAATTGCTGTCATATTCGAGTAACTGATTGTGTGATTCAGGTTCAAACATCAGACGGACTTGAACCCGCACCTCACTAGTAAGCAGGGGAATTTGATGGCTGAGGCGACGCAAATGGCGTTCTAGTCGATCAAAAGGTTCTACTGAATGAGTCGCGTAAGTTATTTTGCCCTGTTCTAAGTAAATTGACCAACGAACTGAGTTACTTAATGCTTGTAAACAAGTACTATCAAAGCAATTGGATAACTGTCTTAACAAACTTAGAGGACGTAGTTTGGTGAATGCGCCTGAGTTATTCATATTTTTCAACTTTCTTGCGGAATCAACAACTGAACATTTGTAGATTGAAAATATCAACCATGAAGTCTTCTCTTCTTTGTAATATTTATCTACGCACAAGTTATTCCTTTTAAAATATGTATATATTTTAAAAAATATAAGTTTTATAACTTATTTGTTACATTCGGTACTTTTTACTTAATTTGTCTTAAACCACACGTAGGTATGAATAAAGAGCAACATTTATCATAGCTAGCCTATCAGTAAATATTGGTTAATTATGGATTTTACCAACTCCTGACAACTCTTACCTTAAGACCTTAGTCATGACGTTTATTTCTGCCTACTCACAAAAATCAGGCAAATTTGATTCCAAGTTAACGCAGTTACGCTGGTATACTTCTGGAGCTAACGATCTTAATTATGGTTAATAATTTTTCTGTAAAGGAACTATTCTTCTACATAAAATCTTTAAAAACTTATCTGGGAAAGTTTACGTATTTATTGTACTGTAGGTTTAATGGATATAAATTTTTGGTAGATACATTACAACAGGTAACACTGGGTTTTGATAAACTCTTTTTTGCTAAACTAAGCTGTACTCAAGTTTTTCTTAAAAAATATATTGAGAACTTCATGAAAATAATTTGTTTAATAAAGATTAGAGCTTCTACCACTAGATACTATATTCTGTAGTGACTTCGACGGCTGAAATTATATACTCGGACAAAAAGGAAATAAAGCTTTGAACTTTAACATAACACAAAAAGTTATGCATGATACATTAAGACTTGATGAAGTAGTAGAATTTGCTGAGAACCCAGAACCTCGTTGTCCTTGTGTACTTTTACTAGATACATCTGGCTCGATGCAAGGAGATCCGATTGAGGCTTTAAATCAGGGTTTACTCAGTTTAAAGGATGAATTAGTCAAAAATTCCTTAGCCGCAAGACGTGTAGAAGTGGCGATCGTCACTTTTGATAGTAATGTCAATGTAGTACAAGACTTTGTGACTGCCGATCAATTCAATCCGCCCATTTTAACGGCACAGGGCTTGACTACAATGGGTGCAGGCATTCATAAAGCTTTGGATATAATTCAAGAGCGGAAATCTCAGTATCGTACCAATGGGATTGCTTACTATCGTCCTTGGGTATTTATGATTACTGATGGAGAACCCCAAGGTGAGTTAGAGAATGTAGTGGAGCAAGCATCTGTGCGCTTACAGGGAGACGAGGCGAACAAGCGTGTAGCATTCTTTACGGTGGGTGTAGAAAATGCGAATATGACGCGTTTAAATCAAATAACTGTACGTACACCTTTGAAACTCAAAGGACTAAATTTCATCGAGATGTTTGTCTGGCTATCAACTAGTATGTCAGCTGTTTCTCATTCGCAGGTGGATGAACAGGTAGCACTACCGCCGATTGGTTGGGGGACTGTTTAATTAAAAATCGCAGCTTGATGTTGACACAGCGAGCTGTTGAAAAAAAATCTATGAAAATATCAAAACAGATTGCTCAATGGCGGATTGTGGCTGCGTCGGTATGTGGTACAAGTCACTTAAAAAACAAGCAGTTATGTCAGGATGCTCATCACTGGCAAATATTGTCCGATAATGTTTTAGTGGCAGCCGCAGCAGATGGTGCCGGTTCTGCTAGTCTTGGGAAAGTGGGAGCGATGATTGCTGTGGAGACAGCAATAGAAAACATTTCTAGCAAGGGAATCACCCGAAAAGTTTTGAGTGATGATGATTATGTGCGATCGCTCTTAAATGATGCCATACTAGCCGCCAAAAAAGCTGTGGAGGCTGAAGCGGCTACTTGTGACAAACAGCCTCAAGACTTAGCAACTACCTTAATTATGATGGTTGCCACACCAGAAGTTGTAGCTGTAGTGCAAATAGGTGATGGTTTGGCAGTGGCAAAAGACAGTATGGGCAATCTTCTCGCTCTAACTATACCTGATAGCGGCGAGTACATCAACGAAACCACTTTTTTAACTTCTCCTACGGCCTTAGACACAGCACAGATGAGATTATGGCGCACTGACATAGTTAATGTTGGTATCATCACCGACGGATTACAAATGCTGGCTTTGAATATGGTTGTTGGAGAACCTCACAAACCATTCTTTTTTCCACTGTTTGAATTTGTAGCTAATACCGAAGATAAGACAGAAGCGAAGGAGCAGTTAGTAAAGTTTTTACGCTCAGACCGAATTACACAACGCACTGATGATGATTTGACACTCATTATAGCTGCATTCAACGACTCATGAGCAATCAATTTACAGGTTTCACATCTTAAAATAACTTCCGTTAGCGGTAATTTCATTATGCAGGTACTACGTTGTTCCCCTAGAAAAGAAATCCTCAGCCTCAATGTTAGTTTGGGGCGTGGCGGTGAAGCTTGTGTTTATGCAGTGCCATCTGATAATGACTTGGTGGCGAAGATTTACCACAAGCCAACTACAGCCCATGCCGATAAATTACAGGCGATGCTTGCCAACCCGCCAGAAAACCCTACAGCTAGTTTGGGGCATATTTCTATCGCTTGGCCAGAGGATTTATTACGGACACCAGATGGCAAAAATAGCATCTTGGGCTTTTTGATGCCACGGATTCAGGGGATGCGTCCAATCATCGACTTTTACAACCCCAGAACCCGTCGTCAACACTGTCCCCTATTCAACTATCAGTACCTGCTCCGCACGGCTCGTAACTTGGCGGCAGCTTTTGCCGCTTTGCACGCTAGTGGATATTGTGTAGGTGATGTCAACGAGTCAAATATCCTCGTCAGTGACACCGCCCTGGTGACTTTGATAGATACAGACTCCTTCCAAGTACTCGACCCTAACAGCAATGTTGTTTATCGCTGCCCAGTCGGGAAACCAGAGTTTACGCCACCAGAACTACAAAATAAAACTTTTGCCCAACACGATCGCGAAATTTCTCACGATTTATTTGGGTTAGCAGTGTTGGTATTCCAACTCTTAATGGAAGGCACTCACCCATTTTCGGGGATTTTTCAAGGCTCTATTGAGCCACCGCCCTACGAAGCCCGCATTGCATCGGGTCATTTTACTTACAGCCAAAAACGATACGTACCCTACCTACCTACCCCCATTGCGCCCCCTTGGGAAATTCTTCATCCCAGCCTACAAGAACTATTTGTCCTTTGTTTTGAAGAGGGTCACAATAACCCACAGTTGCGCCCCAGTGCCCAGACTTGGCTCTCAGCCATCGCTGAAGCTGAAGATTCTTTAATTACCTGCACCACAAATCCCCAGCATCGCTACAACAACCACATGCGTAGCTGTCCGTGGTGTGAACGTACCGTGCGATTAGGCGGACGCGACCCCTTCCCCTCACATCGGGCTATAGAAGCGAGAGAACATCTCCAACCGCGAATCAAAGCGAAAAAGCGCTACACCCAGACACCGCATTTTCCCCAGCGCAGTATGTCACCGCACTTAGGTAATTATTGGCAGCCAGTAATTACCCCAAGCGGTTCTTCCTATAAACGTTCCAAGAAGTCAAAATTATACCCGGTTATTTGTTGTTTACTGGGTTTCGGTTTATTGGGATATGCCGACCTAATGATTAAATTTACTCAGCCGTTGGTTTCCCAAAATTCTTACACTCAACAAACATTAAAGTCTCGCCAGACAATTAATAAACTCAGCTTCGCTGATTACTTTCAGCAGGGTGATGCTGCTTACAAAGACCGAGACTATGAAAAAGCAATTGCCAGCTTTACCGGAGCAATTGAACAACAACCAACACATACCAGAGCAATTGTAAATCGGGGCAATGCCCGCTATAACCTCAAAGACTACGAAGGAGCAGTTACAGATTATAGTCAAGCTCTTAAAATCAATCCCAATCAAACCAAAGCCCTGGTGAATCGGGGTAATGCCCGCTATATGCTCGCCGAATATAGCAACGATCCTGATGCAGAGTATAACCTAGCGATCGCAGACTATAATCGAGCCATCGGTCTAGATAGTCACGAAATTGAAGCTTATATCAGACGGGGGATTGTCCGCACCCAAATGGCTAAATATAGCGGTGAATCTCAACAAGCTTACAAAAGAGCGATCGCAGATTTTACTCAAGTCATAAAACGTAATGTATCGAAAGCAGAAGCTTATTTTCAGCGAGGTGTTGTCTATTATCAAATTGCTCAATATAGCAGCAATTATGAACAAGAATACAATCAAGCGATCGCTGACTTTAACCAAGCATTAACCCTAAGCCCTAAACTAGCCAAAGTATATCTCAAACGAGGTATGGTTCGTTATGAACTGGCACAATATGGTGGTAGTGAATCTAACAAAAATCAGGCGAAAGCGATCGAAGATGTACAGGCATCTGCCAAAATGTTTCTTGAGCAAGATGATATGGATAATTATCAGCAAGCACTCAGTAACTTATGCGTAGTCGTAGAACGCAAATGCGATCCTTTATTTCAAGGCTCAAGTAATTTGGAAAAAACTAACTAAAAACAAGTAAGGTTTTTTTACTCACATATTATCGGTTTTGATTGGATAAATCAAGCCTAACTAGGGTTAGTATCAGCTAGCCCTAGTTATTTATTTGGTAACATTTTTATTTAATTAAGTAATTTATCGAACAGAATTTTTCTTCAATCTCATGTTTAGAGATATTCATAGAGCTTTTATATAGAAAAGATGTTAATTTATCTTTCCTTTATAATTTCGGGGGAAATTACAGTTAGATTGTTGACGGAGAAAAACAAATCAGAAATCAATTTTTCTCTATCTAAGTGCATCCTCTTCATGTCGAAAAGTCAAATAAGAATATCCCTACAAATCTCCGAGGTAATTGCATGAAAGCGGTGATTTTGGCTGGAGGACTTGGTACACGCCTCAGTGAAGAAACTAGTATCAGACCCAAGCCGATGGTTGAGATTGGTGGTAAGCCAATTCTCTGGCACATAATGAAGACTTACTCCGCCCACGGCATTAATGACTTCATAATTTGTTGCGGTTACAAAGGTTACATAATTAAGGAGTATTTTGCTAACTACTTCTTACACATGTCAGATGTTACCTTTGATATGCGATTTAACCAGATGAACGTGCATTCTGGTTATGCAGAACCCTGGCGTGTTACCTTAGTCAATACGGGTGATAATACCATGACAGGTGGACGCTTAAAGCGAATCAGGGAACATCTTGGTAATGACACCTTTTGCTTTACTTATGGTGATGGTGTAAGTAATATTAATATCACCGAGCTAGTGAAGTTTCACAAAGAACAAAATACATTAGGAACACTCACGGCGGTTCAACCAGCTGGACGTTTTGGAGCCATTTCCTTGGGATATGAGCAAACTAAAATTACCAGCTTTCGGGAAAAACCTGAAGGTGATGGAGCTTGGATTAATGGCGGTTATTTTGTGTTAGAACCAGAAGTAATCAATTTGATTGCTGATGACTCGACAGTATGGGAGCAAGAGCCATTAGAAAAGCTAGCTGATATGGAACAACTATCTGCTTTTAAACATGATGGTTTTTGGCAACCGATGGATACTTTACGCGATAAAAACTATCTAGAGGGGCTATGGAAAAACAATCAGGCTCCTTGGAAGGCATGGTAAGGTAACTGGGGGCTGGGGGAGATTTTTTCTAACCCAATACCCAGTACCAAATCCCAAATAACTTTATGGATTTACTGTAATTTTAAGTGCGATAATACTGATGTATGATTTTGCGATTATAGGTGGGGGAATAGTTGGACTCTCTACAGCATTGGCTTTAGGAAAACGCTATCCCAATGCGCGTATTTTAGTACTAGAAAAAGAGAGTCAATGGGCGTTTCACCAAACCGGCAATAATAGCGGAGTAATTCATTCTGGTATTTACTACAAACCAGGGAGTTTCAAAGCTAAATTTTGTCGTGATGGTTCTCGCTCTATGGTAGAATTTTGCCAAGAGCATGGAATAGAACATGAAGTTTGTGGTAAAGTCATTGTTGCAACAGAAGAACAAGAACTACCACGTCTAGAAAATCTCTACCAACGCGGCTTAGATAATGGTATAGAAGTTAAGAGAATCAGCCCCGAAGAAGTCAGGGAAATTGAACCTCACGTAAAATGCGTAGGTGGGCTTCGGGTATTCTCAACTGGGATTGTTAATTACAAGCAAGTTTGTTTGAAATATGCCCAGCTAATTCAACAACAGGGTGGAGATTTGCATCTCAATACAAAAGTTCTGAAAATCTCCCCAAGTGGTAAAAATCAGGTACTAGAAACAAACAAAGGTAACTTTGCAACCCGCTTTGTAATTAATTGTACGGGATTGCATAGCGATCGCACCGCCAAATTAGGTAAAGTTGAACCCCAAGCCAAAATCGTCCCATTTCGGGGAGAATACTACGAACTCACCCCAGAAAAACGCTATCTCGTTAAGACACTAATTTATCCAGTTCCCAATCCCGATTTTCCCTTCCTGGGTGTCCACTTTACCCGGATGATTGATGGTAGCGTCCACGCAGGGCCAAACGCAGTTTTGTCACTCAAACGCGAAGGTTACAAAAAAACCGACTTTGACTTACGGGATTTTCTTGAAGTCGTCACCTATCCAGGTTTCTGGAAATTGGCAGCCAAACACGCTGATGAAGGCATCCAAGAAATCATTCGTTCCTTTAGTAAAGCAGCCTTTACCAGAAGTTTGCAAAAACTAATTCCCGAAGTCCAAGCAGAAGACTTAGTTCCCACCCACGCAGGAGTTCGCGCTCAAGCCTTAATGAACGACGGCAAACTTGTAGACGACTTTTTGATTGTTTCCGGTCAAAACTCCATCCATGTTTGCAATGCTCCTTCTCCTGCGGCCACATCTTCTCTAGAAATCGGTAAAGCGCTTGTAGCAGAAATTCCCCAACCCTCGCATCTAAATAATGTAGTAACTGCATAGATATCATAGTTACTTCCGGTGCTGCTCAATTAAGGGATGAATCTTTTAGGGTGAGCATCTTGCTTGTTGGGAAATACAAAGAATGAGTAATATACCCATCCCACAAGAAAAAGTTTAGTGCATCAGTTAAGAACCGCTATAGAGTGCTGTTACCCAATAGGTAAGTCTATTCTATGACCTAACCCCCAACCCCTTCCCTACAAGGGAATGGGAGCAAGATTCAAAGCCTCTCTCTTAAGAGGAGAGAAGTTTGGAGAGAGGTCAAATTATTGCATAGAAACAAAAAATATAGCGGTTCCCTCTTGGATGCAACACCCTTTAGGACGCACATCTGTGCATCCCTACTAAACGAAAAATTTAACTCATCAATACAAAGGCGTTAACCACAATGAAAATATTAGTAACTGGAACAGAAGGCTATCTAGGTTCATTATTACCGCCTCTGTTAATCGAACGTGGACATGAAGTTATCGGTCTAGATACTGGCTTCTATAAAGTTGGTTGGCTATACAACGCTAATGGGGTAACACCTAAAACCCTTAACAAAGATATCCGCAACATCGCCCCTGACGATTTGGAAGGTGTTGAAGCAATAGTTCACATGGCGGAACTTTCCAACGACCCAGCCGGACAATTAGCACCCAATATTACCTACGAAATTAATCATATAGGTTCAGTTCGTCTCGCTAGCCTAGCTAAAGCTATGGGTGTGCGTCGTTTTGTATATATGTCTTCATGCAGTGTCTACGGTGTTGCTACCGCAGGTGATGTTACAGAAGAATCCCCAATTAATCCTCAAACAGCCTACGCAGAGTGCAAAACTTTGGTAGAACGAGATGTCACACCACTAGCTGACGATGACTTCTCTCCCACCTTTATGCGGAATGCCACAGCATTTGGTGCTTCTCCCAGAATGCGCTTTGATATTGTTTTAAACAACTTAGCTGGGTTGGCATGGACTAGCAAACAAATCAAAATGACCAGTGATGGTACACCTTGGCGGCCATTAGTCCACGCACTGGATATTTGCAAAGCAATAGTCTGCACTTTAGAAGCACCACGGGACATTGTACATAATCAAATCTTCAACGTGGGAGACACAGCAAACAACTATCGTGTCAAAGAAATCGCAGAAATTATTGCTGATATTTTCCCAGATTGTAAATTGTCCTTTGGTGAGAATGGCTCAGATAACCGCAGCTATCGGGTATCCTTCGAGAAAATCAACACAATTCTCCCCGGATTTAAATGTGATTGGAATGCCCGACTTGGTGCCCAGCAGCTATTTGATTTATTTAGCCAAATAGATATGGCTGAAGACACTTTCTTATTTAGAGGATTTACTCGCTTAAAACAGCTAGAGTATTTAATCCGTACCGAGCAAATTGACAAAGATTTCTTCTGGAATAAAAAGTAGATATAGTTGCCTATCAGCAAAGAAGAAATAATTTAAGTTTCCGAATCAACAATATTTGGTTCGGACTTATTTCATCCATCAAATTATTTGTAATCAGTGAGTTGAAAAATATGACGAATGCAAAATGTCGTTTCAGTGGTCAACCTCTGCACCAAACCTTTATTGATTTAGGAATGTCACCTTTAGCCAATGCTTATCTGACAGCAGAACAGCTAAATCATGCCGAAAAATTTTATCCGCTCCATGCTTATGTCTCTGAAGATACTCTTTTAGTTCAATTAGAACAATTTGAAACTCCCGATCATATTTTTAGCGATTACGCTTACTTTTCTTCTTACTCAGTAAGTTGGCTAAAGCACGTCAAAGCTTACACCGATATGATGGTAGAGAAATTTGGCTTTAATCATCATAATCAAGTTATTGAGATTGCCAGCAACGATGGCTACCTACTGCAATATTTTGTAGAAAAGGGAATCCCAGTTTTAGGAATAGAACCAGCCGCAAATATAGCTAAGATAGCTCAAGATAGAGGTATTCCTAGTATCAACAAGTTTTTTGGGGTTGAGACTGCCAAAGAACTTGTGATACAAGGAAAACTAGCCGATCTTTTGATAGGCAATAATGTTTTAGCTCATGTACCAGATTTAAATGATTTCATAGCTGGAATGAAACTCATCCTCAAACCGAATGGTATTTTGACGATGGAGTTTCCTCACATTTTGCAATTGATTCAACAAAATCAATTTGACACTATTTATCACGAGCATTTTTCTTACTTCTCATTTCTGACTATCGAACAGATTTTTGCAGCACACGATTTGCAACTTTTTGATGTGGAGGAATTATCAACTCATGGCGGTTCATTAAGAATTTATGCCAAACATGACGATGCTGATAGTCCTGATATTAATGACCGAGTTAGCCATCTAAAAGCAAAAGAAATTGCTGCTGGGTTGCATCGGATAGAGACTTATATTACATTTGGTGAAAAAGTCAAACAAACAAAGCATAAGCTATTAAATTTCCTTTTGAGTGCAAAAGCAGAAGGGAAATCAATTGTTGGTTATGGCGCGCCAGCCAAAGGCAATACATTGCTTAATTACTGTGGGATTGGGAAAGATTTTATCGATTACACAGTTGATTGCAACCCTTACAAACAAGACTTATTTTTGCCTGGGACTCATATTCCCATCTTTGAACCAGACAAAATCCGCGAAACTAAACCAGATTATGTCCTAATTTTACCTTGGAATCTCAAGGAAGAAATTATGGAGCAAATGGCATTTATTGGCGAGTGGGGTGGACAGTTTGTTGTACCAATTCCTGAAGTAAAAATTTATCCGTGTCCTATTCCGGATAGGCTTTTAATAGCGTCGTAATTACTAAATATAACCCAAAAAGCGCCTTTAATTACTATTTTAGTATTGTAATTATGAGCATAGACAATAGGTAAAAAGTAATTAAAAGGCGTGGTTTCATAAAGCTTTTGTTTTCAAATATCAAACAATCAAATTAAAAGCAGCTTGTTTATTAATAAGCTGTTGTTAATAGCCTCTTAACTATAGATTTAAGCTTAATATGAATAAACTGCTGACTATTGCTATACCCACTTATAATCGTGCCGGGTTACTTGATAAACAGCTAACATGGTTGGCTCAAGCTATCAAAGGTTTTGAAGATGAATGTGAGATTTTAGTATCTGATAATTGTTCAACAGATAATACTCAGGAGGTGATCCAAAAGTGGCAAGCGATACTTAATAATATTACATTTAAATCAAATAAGAATTTAAAGAATTTAGGCGTAGTTAAAAATATTATGTACTGCCTAAAATCTACAACAACAAAATATGTTTGGACAATTGGCGATGATGACCCAATTCAAGATAGAGCAATTGCTTATGTGATTACCAAACTCAGACAATACGAAGATTTATCATTATTGTTCCTCAACTTTTCTGGTCGTAATCAAATTACTGGTGAACCAGTTCATCCACCAAAAATAGTTGGTAATCGCTGGTTTGATGTTGATAGTGAAGATGCTAAAGGTGATGGTAAAGCCATATTTGAACATTGTTTTTCAAAAAGTGTCGGTGCAGTCATTTTTCTAACTGCTACAGTATATCGCACTGACTTAGTAAAACGCGCTCTACAAGATTGGCAAGATGCTGAGAATAACTGGATATCTTTAGCATATTTAGCCGGATATTGTGCTGCTAATGGTAGTGTAATTGTCACTAAAGAGACTTATTTAGAATGTATCGTTGGTGTGAGTTATTGGCAGAAAGAACCAAAATCAGCACTGTTAATGCAATACAAACATATTCCTGAAGTGATTTTGAAATTAGAGCAGAGTGGATATTCTAAGCAATTTTGTAGACGGATGCTTTTGCAGAATGGTAAAGAAGTCAACTTAAAAGTGTTCTTGGGCGCTTTAAGAAGATGGCCGATGTCTGCCATCAAAACAGTAGTTCCATTTTTGGCTTTAGTCAGCTTATGTGCTTTTGATGTGATGGTTTCTAAAGAATTCAGTTTAGCAGAATCAAGCGAAATATCTACTGAAGAAGTACGTACCTATAAGCCATAAACTACCTAATTACTAACAACTATATATCAATTAAGAGAAGGATTTGCGCCATGTTCAACGCGATTAAACACAAAATAGCTACACTCTCATCTGACTTTGAATATTACCTAGCTCGTTGGAAGCATAGCAGAAATCTGCCAGCATTAGCAGAAAGCGATCGCAACATCCTTAAGACTCTCAAAAAAGATGGTGTTTACGTCACCAACTTGGCAGATTTAGGGTTCGACTCTAGCTCCGAACTGCTTAAAGCTGCTCACCATCAATTGCTTCAGATGGAGAATCCCACCAATGAGCATCTAGATGAAAGGTTGCCACAAATTAATACAGTTACAGGTTTACCAGAATTTTATGCCTGGGGGGTAGAGAAAAGGCTACTCAACATCATCGAAAATTATATCGGTCTTCCAATTGCTTTTCATGGTGTACATTTACGCAAAGATTTCAAGAGCAAATATCAGTTTGGGACACTACTATGGCATAGCGATGCAGAAGACAGGCGGATTATCAAAATCATTATTTACTTGAATGATGTAGAAGAAAAAACTGGGCCTTTTCAATACATCCCCCGCTCCCTAACTTCCTTATTTAGTTGGAATTATTTTCGACTTTACTACAAACTTTGGAAGTCAGGCTATATGGGTATCGACGATGAACAAGTAAAACCAGTCATCCCCAAATCAGCTTGGAAATCCTGCCCAGGCCCAGCAGGTACAGTCATTATTGTAGATACGAAAAATGCTTTACATCACGGCACAGTTCGTACAGAAGACCGATCAACATTATTCTTTTGTTACACCGCAAATCCTCCTGAACGGCCAGACCTCTGCACTCAATACTGGGATGATACTTATCCCAGAATAGAGTTACAGTCTGCATCAGATGTAGTTAAAGTTTCGAATTAAAAACGTAAATTTAATTAACCGCAGAGGCGCAGAGAACACAGAGAAAGAGAATTAGCTTCATATAAAGGTAGAAATAAGGGTTTATGTGTCAATTTAAAAATGCCAGAAAACCAAATTTATAGGTTTATAACTGACACAAAATATCTCTCAAAGTCTCATATCTCCGTGCCCTCTGCGTCTCTGTGGTTCGTTAAGCAGCTAGTAATTATCAACATTCATCTCAAAGGAATCATAATGATTTTCACCGCAACCGAACTTAAAGACGCATTCATTATTGACTTAGAAGAAAAGCCAGACCACCGTGGTTTTTTTGCTCGGTCTTTCTGCGCTCAAGAATTTGAAGCACACGGATTAAAGCCAACAGTTGCCCAGTGCAACCTGTCTTTTAACTACAAAAAAGGTACTATCCGGGGAATGCACTATCAAATTCTGCCAGCAGCAGAAACGAAGTTAATTCGCTGTACTAAAGGCGCTATCTATGACGTAATTATTGATATGCGTCCTGAATCTCCTAGCTTTTTATCACACATTGGGGTGGAACTAACACCAGAAAACCGCCGCGCTTTGTATGTTCCAGAAATGTTTGCTCATGGCTATCAAGCACTGACTGATGAGACTGAAGTGGTATATCAAGTAGGCGAATTTTACACGCCAGGGTATGAGAGAGGTTTACGCTATGATGACCCATTCTTTGCCATTGATTGGCCTCTAGATGTAACTGAAATCTCTGAGAAAGATTTAAGTTGGCCTTTGTTGAGAATGATGACTGTTGGCGGTACTTCTAGATAAAGATAGGGGTGTTGAATGGTGGTGAATTATTTTTTAAACGAACCGCCAAGAACGCCAAGAACGCCAAGTTAGGAAAGAATCAATTAGGATTGATATATATGCAACTGTCAATTACTAATTAAAAACTGAGATATTAAGTTAATGAGATTAGGTAGAAATAAATGTTAAATATTCTATCTCGCGTTGAAAATACTATCTCTTTTGTCTCTAAAAAAGTCGAAGCTCGGATTAATTACGCGAAAACATTACAGGTTGTTTCTCTAAAGCCAAAACAACCTTCTAAGGGGAATGTACTTCTTTCTTATCGAATTGAACCATTCCTCTTAAAACCTGGTCAGCCAATGCCTAATGACCACACTTGGTACTGGGAAGTTTGGCAAATAGCCCAAACTTTTTTAGACTTGGGCTATAACGTTGATGTTATTCAGTTCCACAATGATAAATTCGTTCCGCAAAAGCACTACGCATTTTTCATTGATATCCGTCATCGGATGGAAGCACTTGCACCAAAACTCAATAAAGATTGCATCAAAATTTTCCATGTTGACATTGCAAATATGGTGTTTCGCAATGCAGCTGAATGCAACAGACTTTTAGAAGTACAACAGCGCAAAGGTGTAACTTTAAAACCACAGCGATTTGAGGTTCCTAACCTGGGAATTGAATATGCCGATTGTGCTATTGTGTTGGGTAACGATTTCACAACTGATACATTCAAGTATGCCAACAAACCGATGTATCGTATCCCAATTTCTTCGCCTGTCGTTTATCCCTATCCTGACAAGAAAGATTTTGAAGCGGTAAGAAAACGTTTTCTATGGTTTGGTGGTAGTGCTTTAGTCCTCAAAGGATTAGATTTAGTTTTAGATGCCTTTGCCCAAATGCCGGAATACCATTTAACAGTTTGTGGCCCGGTAAGTAATGACAAAGAATTTGAACAAGCTTTCTATAAAGAACTGTATGAAACACCTAACATTCACACTTATGGGTGGATTGATGTTAGTAGCCCTGACTTTATAGAGGTTACAAATAACTGTTTAGGGCTGGTTTATCCTTCTGTTTCTGAAGGACAGTCAGGAGCGGTAATTAGTTGCTTACAAGCTGGGCTAATTCCCATTTTAAGCTACGAATCTGGTGTTGATGTTCACGATTTTGGTGTGATTTTTGATAACCTTTCCCTTGAAGAAATTAAGGAAAAAGTTAAAAGTATTTCCAATTTGCCTGTTGAAAACCTACAGATGATGTCTCTAAAGGCATGGGAATATGCCAGAGCAAATCATACCAAAGAAAAGTTTGCCCAAGTTTACAGAAATGTTGTAGAGCAAATTATCGAAAATCACAGCCAGAAAAAACATACTGCTTCCACATCATCTAGCAAACAACCAGTTATTAGCAATCACTAATCTTAATTCCCATGAAAATGTACTTAATATTTAGCTGTAAAAAATCATTAAGTGCAAGTTTATAGAGAATTTGTATCACAACCAACAGTTCCAAAAAGGAGTTTAGTTCATGATTATTATCGATCGCGCCTTACAAGCCCGTGCAGCAGCAGGAAATCCTATCAAAGTAGGAATGATTGGTGCTGGTTTTATGGGTCGAGGAATTGCCAACCAAATTGTTAATTCCGTGCCAGGAATGGAGTTAGTTGCTATCTCCAATCGCAAGATTGATGCAGCTAAACAAGCTTATTCGGAAGCAGGAATTGAAGATATTCAAGTTGTTGCAAGTGTCAGCGAATTAGAAGATGCGATCGCAAACGGTAAGTATGCAGTCACAGAAGACGCTAAGTTACTGTGTCGGGCTGAGGGCATCGATGCCTTAATCGAAGTCACAGGTGCAGTGGAATTTGGCGCTCACATCGTTATGGAAGCGATCGCCCATTGCAAACATGTGATTATGATGAATGCCGAACTCGACGGCACTATTGGCCCCATCCTGAAAGTGTATGCTGACAGAGCAGGTGTGATTCTCAGCGCCTGTGATGGCGATCAGCCAGGGGTGCAAATGAACCTCTACCGCTTTGTAAAAAGCATTGGTTTAACTCCCTTATTGTGCGGTAACATTAAAGGACTCCAAGACCCCTATCGCAATCCCACCACCCAGGAAGGATTTGCTAAACGTTGGGGTCAAAAGCCCCACATGGTGGCTAGCTTCGCCGACGGAACCAAAATTTCCTTTGAGCAAGCGATCGTTGCCAATGCCACAGGGATGAAAGTCGCCAAACGGGGGATGTTAGGGTATGACTTCAACGGTTCTGTCGATGAAATGACCCAGCTATATGATGTTGAACAACTCAAAGAACTAGGCGGCATTGTCGATTATGTAGTTGGAGCAAAACCAGGCCCAGGCGTATATGTATTTGCCACACACGACGACCCCAAGCAACAGCACTATCTCAACTTATACAAATTAGGCGAAGGCCCACTTTACAGCTTCTATACTCCTTATCACCTCTGTCATTTTGAAGTTCCTCTGTCCGTAGCGCGTGCAGTCCTTTTCGGTGATGCTGTTATGTCTCCGCTAGCAGGGCCGCTAGTTGATGTTGTCACCACTGCCAAAATCGACCTGAAAGCAGGAGAAACCTTAGATGGCATCGGCTACTACATGACCTACGGACAATGTGAAAATTCCCCCATCGTCCAACAGCAAAATCTTCTACCAATTGGTTTAGCAGAAGGATGTCGCCTGAAACGGGATATTAATAAGGATCAAGTTCTCACTTATGAGGATGTAGAATTACCTGAAGGCAGACTCTGCGACCAACTAAGAACTGAGCAAAACAATTATTTCGCCCCAGAAAAAATCTTGGTAGCAGTTGGGTAATATCGATTCCAAAAATATTTGCGACAAATGAATTGGCTGTAGGGGTGTACAGCTGTACACCCCTTATACGTTTCGGAAAGATCCCCCCGCCTGCGGCGACCCCCTTAAGAAGGGGGTAAAAATCACAAAAAGCCCCCCTTTTTAAGGGGGGTTGGGGGGGATCTCCGAAGCTCTACCAACATATTTGTCGCCAGAATTTCGTAAAGAGGATAAGAAGCTATACTGCGGGACACTAAAGTTGTTGATAATAACTTGCTGGGGAGCCTTGAAACAAACCCGATCGAAACTTTAGGTTAAATTCATGAAAATTGCTCTAGTCCACGATTATTTAACCCAGCGAGGTGGGGCAGAGCGTGTATTTGAACTGCTTTGTAAGCGTTATCCTGAAGCAGACATTTTCACATCTCTGTACGATCCTCAAAAAACTATTGATCTAGGCGATCGCATCGTTAACACAACGTTCTTACAAAAAATCCCTGGTGCAGCAAAGTATTTCAGGTCAATGGCTCCTCTATATTTTCCTGCCTTTCGCGCCTTGGATCTGCAAGACTACGATCTAATTATTAGCAGTAGCACCAGCTTCGCCAAAGCAGTGCGAAAAAGCCCCAACGCCCGCCACATTTGCTTTTGCCATAATGTCACCCGTTTCTTATGGGATACAGCAACCTATTTAAGAGAGTACGGAGACTATAGATATTTTGCACCTTTAATCGAACAAGTATTTCAAGTAATGAGAAAGGTAGACCTGAAATATGCACAGGAGCCTGACCTTTACATTGCTAATTCTAGTGTTGTTGCCCGCCGTATTGAAAGTATTTATGGCAAAAAGGCAATGATGGTGAACTATCCAATTGATACTAGTAAATTTGTTTTTTCAGATATAAAAGATGAATATTATCTGGCTTCAGCCCGGATGATTAGCTATAAACGCCTTGATATAATAGTCGAAGCTTTTAATTGGCTAGGATGGCGCTTATTAATATCAGGTGACGGGCCAGAACTAGCACGGTTAAAATCTAAAGCATTACAAAATATTGTGTTCTTGGGACACGTAAGTGATAGAACCCGCAAAGACTTGTTTTCCAAAGCCAAGTCTATTATTGTCGCAGCCTTAGAAGATTACGGGTTAGTTCCAGTAGAGGCTAATGCTAGCGGGACACCAGTTATCGCTTATGGAGCAGGTGGAGTATTAGATACTCAAATACCAGGTGAAACAGGAGTCTTTTTCAAAAGACAAACACCTGACTCTCTACAAATTGCATTACAAGAAGCCAATGGCATTTCTTGGGATTACGATCGCATCCGTAATCATGCAGTAGCAAACTTTTCAGAGAATGCCTTCTTTGGGAAAGTTGAGCAAATTATTAACCAAGCTTGTGGCGGGCATCAAATATTCATTTGATTTCGGAATCTCTTGACACTATAAGATTACCTATTATTTTATCTATCGTCTTCGGTAGGCTGTTAAAAAATAGGCATTCTTCGGGGTATCTCTTAGCGTAAGTCTTGAAGACAAGGATAATAAAAGTGGTTCAAACTAGCCTAAATCCTCATATAACTCCAGCCTCTGAAACTGAGCCAACTTACGGACAATTATTTGCCGTATTTGTGCGAAGATTTCCTTGGTTTTTAGCAGTATTGATTAGTTCTATTGCTATAGCAGGCATCGTAACTTTAAAAACTAAACCAACTTATAAAAGTTCAATGCAACTGCTAGTAGAATCTAACTATCAAGGTAAGAAAGAAGGAGCAGGGGTAGATAGCCAGTTTACTGACTCTAATATTGTCATAGATACTGCAACTCAGCTTAACTTGATGCAGAGTTCTGGACTTATCCAAAAAGCAGTTGATAAACTTCAGTCTGATTATCCAGATATCAGTACAGGTGAAATTAAAGCTTCTTTAGTTTTAACTCAATTGAGAAGCAAAGAAGATAATGTCGCTACAAAAATATTTCAAGTTGAATACACTGCTGGAGATCCAGAAAAGACACAAAAAGTTCTGGGTGCAATTCGACAAGTTTATCTGGAATATAACAAACAACAGCAGACTTCGCGGTTACAAAAAGGTCTGCAAATTATTAGGGAACAGTTAAGTAAAGCCAGTGAAGAAGTAAACGCATCTGAGACTAATTTACAAAGATTTCGCAGAAATCAGAACTTAATTGATCCAGAGTCACAGGCCAAAGCGATTGAGACAGCTTTGAATAATATCGCTCAAGAAAGACAGACAACTCGCGCTCAGTATGGCGAAGCCTTAGCACGCCAAAAATCTTTGGAAGAACAACTTAACCGTTCTCCTCAAAATGCTCTAGTTGCTTCTCGCCTGAGTCAGTCTACTCGCTATCAAGGCTTACTAAACGAAATCCAAAAAAGCGAATTGGCACTAGCACAAGAACGCTTACGCTTTACAGATCAGACTCCAAGTGTGCAAAAGCTCAAAGAACAACTTCAGGGTCAGAAGGAATTATTGCAACAAGAAGTAGGAAGAACTTTAGGTGAAAAGTCTGCTAGTGCGTTCACATCTGGAGACTCTCTTCTTGAAAAAGGACAACTTGGGCAAATTGATCTTAGCCTTGCTGGTCAGCTAGTAGAAACGCAGACAACTATAGTTGCTTTAACTGCCCGCGATCAAAGTTTAGCTCAGAAAGAAAACGAGCTACGTTTGGAAATCAAACGCTTCCCGCCTCTTTTGGCTTATTACAATCGGATGCTACCGCAGTTGCAATTTAGTCGTGAAAGGTTAGAGCAGCTTTTAAGAGCAGAACAGCAATTGCGGCAAGAACTTTCCAAGGGTGGATTTAATTGGGAAGTGGTAGAAGATCCTCAAAAAGGCGCACAATTAGGCCCCAATCTCCAACAGAACTTGCTGTTAGGTGCTGTGGTTGGATTGATGTTAGGAGGCATTGCTGCCTTTATTCGAGATTCGGCTGATGATGCAGTTCATACCACTGCTGAGTTAGAGAAGCAAATGGCTCTACCTTTGTTGGGAACAACCCCCAAGCTACCGCCAGCTAAACCCAGAGAATCAATGATTAAATTGCCCTTTGGCAAACCAGAAGTTCTCGCCCCTTGGACAATTCAGGTACTGCAATCTCCACCACGTTGGGAATCGCTGGATCTGATTTACAAAAATATTGAACTTTTAAATACTGTTGCTAACTTGAAGTCTTTGATGATTACCTCAGCTTTACCAGATGAGGGTAAGTCAGCTTTGGCGTTAGGTTTAGCAATGAGTGCTGCCCGTTTACACAAAAGGGTGTTACTAATTGATGCCAACTTACGCGATCCCAGCCTGCACCACCAACTAAATCTTCCTAATGAACAGGGACTTTCAACTCTACTAGCGAGTGATGCAAGTCTACCCAGCCAGATTAGTCTTCAATACGCAGGTTCTGCCTACATCGATATTTTGACTGCTGGCCCTAAACCTGCTGATCCAGCGAATCTGTTGAGTTCTCCCCGAATGATGCAGTTGATGGCAGCTTTTGAGGAAAACTATGATTTGGTACTCATAGATGCTCCCCCAGTTCTTGGTTTGGTGGATGCCATGCTTACGGCATCATCTTGTCGTAGCGTGGTGATGGTGGCAAGCATTGGTATTGTGACACGAAGCCAGTTGACTCAGGCTACAGCAATGCTAAGTAAGTTAAATCTGATTGGGGTTGTAGCTAATGGGGTATCAAACTCTAGCAGTAATTACGTACCTTATATCAAACAACAGCAATTAGCTCTCCGTCAAGCTGTAGAAAAGTAGTTAGTACCGCGAGATGTATAAATCCCCGACTTCTTTAAGAAGTCGGGGATTTTGCATTTATGAACAAATTTAATTTTATTGCTATCAGGAAAATTTTAGTATATTTATGCGATCTTTATGGGTTTTCAGAGAAATTACTGGCTCTTTAAAGAGTAAATAAAGAATTTATTTGAGCGATCGCTATTTCTAGATAGTCTTATATTCTAGAGATTAAAGCACCTTCAGAAAGGCTAGAAGACAAGATTGGACTGGTTTTGTTAAATCTATCAACACAATAAAAGCCTCAGTACAATTAAACGTAGATATAGATTTATGGGTAATTTCCCTCTACATATTTCTACTTTCAGTAGTTACCGGAAAATACCGATTGCCCATGAATATTGATAGTAACGTTGATTAGTAAACCTCTACACCAGAAGACTTCTGGACGATATGTGCTTGGCTGAGTGGCAAATAGAAATAACATATTTTTGCCCTAAATTATCTCCAACTTTTTGGACTTACAACAAGATTCGGATTTGGGTCTTTGGCATTGATAGCCTTTGATAACGCCTCAGTAATTCACTCCTGTATAAACCCAAAGACATTATGACAGCTTCAATAATTCCAACTCTAGAAAATTTATATGATGTAACCCAGGAATACCAAGATAATCGTGGGTACTGCACACTCCAGTGGCGGCGGGGTCAGTTGTTGGTGAAGCAGCCTGGACGAGTGAAACAACCATATCTGCCTGCATTAAATAGTAAGCGATCGCTAGTAGAATGCTTACAACATTCTCCAGTAAGTTTGGTAAGCATAGATCCAAAGCTGGGTGAGGCTTTGCTCAGGTTTTGGGCAGATGCGTGTCAAGAAGCTGAAAAACCAATATTCCTAAGCATACCTGCTGGCAATAAACCTTCTAATCAACCCTGGAGACAATTGCAGCGATTAATTGATTGGATTGCTGCTTTAGTATTGCTGCTATTAGTAAGTCCAGTCATGCTGGGATTGATGGCATTAATGCAGGTTTACTCACCAGGAACGCTTTTTTGTCGTGAATGGCGTGTTGGAGAACACGGTAAACTCTTTCAAGCAATGAAGTTTTGCACGCACAAGATCACACCGCTAGGGCGTTGGATGGGTAAACACAATCTCGATAATCTGCCACAGTTATTTAACGTGCTGCGCGGTGACATGAGTTTGACTGGATCTCATGGTTGGACTTTAGAAGATGCAGTACAGCTAAATAAACTACCAGAAATTAAAGCTTCCTGGGAACTAGAGGCACAGTCTCACCTCTTACATCTAGATAGCCAAACCCTGTAACTTATCTGTGCGGTATTTCATCTACCGCACTGAGACTAACGCGAAAATTGCTTACGTAGCAATACAGTTCAGTTAAGGCATTTCTTCTCTTCCTTCTCTTCCTCTGTGTTCTCTGCGCCTCTGCGGTTCGTTCAAAAAAAGAATTAACCCTTAACTCAGCAGTATTGATCTATAGCAGTCTATCTACCTTGCCAAACTATTATTATAAAATCCATGAATTCTCAACTCCCTCAAAAATTCCGTAGTCTGCTCAAAGCTTCTAGCTTTTGGCAAGACAACTATTTGATATTGCGAGAATTTAAACACTTTCGCAAAATAGTAATTTTAGCTCTAATATTCTCAATTTTAGCAGCAACCTTTGAAGGAGCAAGCATTGGTTTTTTACTCTCATTCTTGCAAAGCTTAACTAGTCCAAATGCTCAACCTGTCCAAACAGGAATAGAATGGTTTGATACTTTAGTTTTAGGATCTAAGTCATCATCAATTAACCGTCTATACCGCATATCTTCACTGATATTATTAAGTACTTGGTTACGTGTTGCCTTCAATTATTTTGGACTAGTTTATACTGAACTATCCCAACTGCATTTTGGCGATCGCTTACGCAAGCAAATTTTTGAACAATTACAATCATTATCGTTAAGTTACTTTGCCAAAACTCGTTCTGGTGAACTAATTAACACAATAACCACAGAAATCGAAAGAATTAGACAGGGTTTTAGTGGTGCAGCATTTTTAGTAACTAGAGGGATAACAACTCTTGTCTACTTAATCTCAATGTTTTTGATATCATGGCAATTAACTGTAATTTCAGCGTTACTATTTACACTTTTAGGTGTAGGGTTATCTAATCTGAATGCCAGAGTTAGAGAATCCAGTTTTGGCATGACAACTGCCAATGCTAACTTTACATCAACAGCCATAGAATTTATTAATGGCATCCGTACTGTTCATTCTTGTGGTACTCAAGAATTTGAGCGCCAGCGTTACTACAAAGCTAGCGACAAGGTAGTAAGTACTACAACTAAAGTTGTATTCACTTGGACACTTGTGAAGCCAATTGCTGAAGGGGTCGCTACTACAGTCTTAGTAGGAATGATTATTTTAGCATTCACTAGCCTGGTTAGTAATGGAACGCTACAAGTTGCTTCTTTGTTAACATTTTTCTTTGTCCTATTTCGCTTCATCCCATTTGTTCAAGATATTAATGGCACACGAGCATTTCTCAATACCTTACATGGTTCAGCAGACAATATTAAAAATTTGCTCAAAAGTGATGACAAATATTATTTTAAAAATGGAAAACTGGAATTTAAAGCTTTAGAAAGGGCAATAAATTTAGTATCTGTAGATTTCGGTTATGATGACCAGCATATAGTGCTACATAACATTACCCTAACCATTGAAAAGGGAAAAATGACTGCACTAGTTGGAGCTTCTGGCGCTGGTAAAACTACTCTTGCTGATTTAATTCCCCGATTTTACAATGCCACAGAGGGAAATGTTTATATCGATGAAGTTGATATAAGACTGTTTGAAATTAATTCTCTACGTCGTAAAATAGCTGTTGTCAGTCAGGACACATTTATCTTCAATACTGATGTTTGGCAAAACATTGCTTATGGAACTCCCCAAGCAACTAATGAGCAAATTCAAGAAGCTGCTAAATTAGCGAATGCGCTGGAATTTATTTTAGAAATGCCAGAAGGTTTTAATACCCAATTGGGAGATCGGGGTGTTAGATTATCTGGAGGACAAAGACAGCGAATTGCGATCGCACGGGCGCTACTAAGGAACCCAGAAATTTTGATTTTGGATGAAGCAACAAGTGCCTTAGATTCTGTATCAGAGCGCTTAATTCAAGATTCGTTAGAAAAGCTATCTGTGGGTAGAACAGTAATTGCGATCGCTCACCGTCTTTCTACTATTGCGAAAGCAGATAAAGTCGTAGTTTTGGAAGCAGGACGGATAGTAGAACAGGGCAAGTATCAAGAATTACTCGCACGCCAAGGCAAGCTGTGGGAATATCACCAGATGCAATACTATAATTCGTAATTCGTAATTCATAGTTCGTAATTCGTAATTTACAAAATATAAATTACGAATTCATTTCCCTACTCAGTTATTGATAATTTTAATGAGGAAAAATAAATGGTAAATATAGGCTACCATACTGCTAAAATTCAAGGTAAATTTAATCGTTCTCTATATAAAGCAGCCATTTCTCAGATTATCAGTATCCCAATAAAGCAAACTCGGCAAGTTCCGGTAAGTATCTATGCTTTATCATGCGAACGCGATTTACCAGAACAAGTGGCAAGTATTCGCTCATTCATTCGTCATGTCGGCATTCCAGATACATTCACTGTAGTTTCTGATGGCAGTTACACAGAGTCTAGTTGTAATTTACTCCGCCGCATCCATCCCTGCGTTCAGGTAATACTTTTACAAAACTTTCTGAGAACGGATTTACCTCAATGTGTTCTTGATTATGCCCAACTGCATCCAATGGGCAGAAAGTTGTCGGCGTTGATGTCGATTCCTGTTAATGGTACTACGATTTACACTGATTCGGATATTTTATTTTTTCCTGGCGGAATTGACTTAATTGATTTGAGTAACTCGGATGATAAATACTCTCTTTATCTACCTGATTGTTCAATGTCGCTTGACGAGCGAATTATTTATGATGAGTCTGAGAAATCGAATCCTGTAAATGGTGGATTTATATTATTTAGGCATGAATTTGACTGGAGTTTTGCCATCAAACGTTTAGCAAATCTTCCAGAAGCTCCTAGCTATTTTACTGAGCAAACAATTGTACATTTGACCATGCACCACAATCATGGTAAACCTCTATGCTCAAATAAATATGTTCTAAATGTAGAAGATCAGTTTATTTATCCAGATAAATCTGCAAGTAAAAACATTGCTCTCAGACATTATGTGAGTGATGTTAGACACAAGCTTTGGTTTAATGTTGGCATATAAGTTGATGAAGATAAGCCTCTATTGATATGAGGAATCTAATTAATAATAACGTCAAGACAAATGGAGATTAATGCTTAACTCAATCAATGAAGCCAAACAAGATAATAAACACTTGCATAAAGGGCTTTTTGAAGAAGACCTGATTTATCAATGTTCCAATTTTGATGTAGGTGAAGGCGGAGGTGTTGAAACTTATTTAGCTTCTCTGTTTGAACATCGACCACCTGAAGTTAGCGATCGCGTGATAAAATCGCTGAAGGGTGTTGACCAAAGTAAATTTAAGCTGCTGCACATCCACAGCCCAGACTTACTATTGCAGCTTACAGGCGAATGCCCGACGGTTTTCAGCGTTCATAACCACTCATTGTACTGTCCTAGTGGCACAAAGTATTTAGCAGGGCAACGGACAATTTGCGATCGCAACTTCTCTTACTTAGGTTGTACCTGGGGTAAATTAGCAGATAAATGTGGTAGCCGTAGACCGTTAAGAACTCTTAAAGAACTTCAAATTACTCATCAGTTATTAGATGTCATAAAAAAGGTAAAAATTACTTTTGTTGCTAATAGCGAATACGTGCGTCAAGAGTTAATTAAAAACGGTGTACCCTCTGAACAAATTGTAACGTTACACTGTGGTATCTCTACACCACAAATAACAACTGCACCCCTGAGTTTAGATATCCACCAAAATCATAGAATTTTGTTTGTTGGACGGATTGTTTCTGACAAAGGTCTGGAATGGCTGCTCAAAACCTTAATACATACTAATCCGCAAATTCAACTTGATATTGCAGGTGAAGGCTGGGAACGACCACGCTTAGAAAGGTTAGCAAATACACTCGGATTAAGTAAGCGAATTACTTGGCATGGTTGGTGCGATCGCAACACATTAAATAACCTTTATGAACAGTGTTTTGCAGTTATCTTTCCTAGTGTTTGGCCTGAACCTGCCGGTCTTGTAACTCTAGAAGCATACTCTCGTTATCGAGCTGTAATTGGTAGTGCAGTCGGAGGTATTCCCGAACATTTGCGAGATGGAGAAACGGGTGTTCTTGTTCCAGGTAATGATATCAAAAAGCTGGCAGATGCTATTCATAATTTGTATGGAGATTATGAAAAAAGCCGACACATGGGTGAACAAGGCCATGCTTTATTGATGAAGGAATTTACAATGGCTGCTCATGTAAATAATCTGCGAACAATTTATGCAAAAACAATAGCTGAATTTCCTGCAAGAACGAAAAAACTATATAGTATTTCTCAAGTGAAATAAGCTTAATTTGCTCTAAAGGTGCATCTTTTATCTATCTATTAAATATAAAGGAAAAAAATATGTCATTATCTCAAGAATGCCAACAGCCTTTGGTCAGTGTTATTATCCCTACCTATAACCGACCAGACTATCTCAAGCAAGCGATCGCTAGTGCTATTAAACAGACTTATCAAAATATCGAAATTATTGTTTCAGATAATTGCAGTCCAGAAAATCCTCAAGCACTTGTGGCATCTTTTGGTGATTCACGCATCAGATTTTGGCGACATCAGCAAAATGTGGGTATGCTTGCTAATCAGCAACACGCCTTCAAAATGGCGCGAGGTAAATACGTTGCTAGCCTCCATGATGATGATATCTGGAATGAAGATTTTTTAGCAAAGCTGGTACCACCTCTAGAAGCAAATTCTGAGTTAATTCTCGCTTTTTGCGATCAATATATCATAGATACTAATAGCATAATTAATAATGTCGGGACTGAAGAAAACACACGCGGTTATAAGCGAGACAAACTAGCAAAAGGAATTCATCAACCTTTTTACAAAATTGGATTAGTAGATAAAAGCATACCCACTGCGGCATCTTGTGTTATTCGCAATAATATTATCGATTGGGATAGTATGCCATCAGAAGTTGGCGGAATGTGGGATTTATATTTAACTTATCTCTGTTCTATATCTGGTTATGGCGCTTACTATTATCCAGAAAGACTGACGCGATATCGCGCCCATGAGCAAACTGATACTATGCTCAGTGGTAGTCGAGATGTCCAGGCAAAAATTCGCAAAGCTAAAAGCGAAATGTTCTGTTATCAAGTCTTTATGGAAGACGCTCGGTTACAGCAATTTAGGACGTATTTTCAACAGAAATGGTTAGAAGCTAATACAACTTTGGGAATTGGTTTGCTGCGAAGTAAACAGATAGCAGTAGCACGTCCTTATTTTTGGCAGGCGCTGACTAAACAAAAATTTAATGCGCGAACATTAGTTGCACTAAGTCTTAGTTTTACTCCGCAATTTTTGGCAAATAAATTAATAGAGTTGTCGAAATAGCAGAGTCTTGTAGGGGCAATTCATGAATTGCCCCTACCTGAAAATCTTTGTTTGTGTAAATACTATTTTTTAACGAACCGCAAAGGCGCAAAGAACGCGAAGTAAGAAAAGAAAATTATTTGATAATACGGTTAAGTTAAGGCTAAAACTCTTTGTTAAAGTCATTTTTACGAACCACAGAGACGCAGAGAACACTGAGAGAATAAAGAAATGCTTAACTGAATTGTATTGGATTGTTTTCAAGTTTTTATTTGCGATTCTGCATAAGCTTAAATTACGAAAGAAGGTATTGGATGAAACTTTGTATTGTTACTCATAAAATTAAAAAAGGCGATGGACAGGGACGAGTAAACTATGAAGTTGCTAATGAAGCAATTCGTCGTGGTCATCAACTAACATTGTTAGCTAGTGAAGTTGCACCAGAACTAGAAACTAATAGTCAAGTTAATTGGATTCCAATTCCAGTCAAAGATTATCCGACAGAATTTGTACGTAATTTCATATTTGCCCAAAAAAGTGCAGATTGGTTACGTCAACATCGCTCTGAGATTGCTTTAGTTAAAGTCAATGGCGCAATTAATCTGGCTGCGGCTGATGTGAATGCTGTACATTTTGTCCACAGTTCATGGTTGCGATCGCCTGTTCATATTTCCCGCAACCGCCGAGATTTATATGGTTTATACCAGTGGCTGTTTACGGCTTTTAATGCCCGTTGGGAAAAGCAGGCTTTCCAAAAAGCGCAGGTTGTCGTAGCGGTATCCGAAAAGGTAGCTCACGAATTAGTCAATATTGGTGTGCCTCGTTCTCGTATTCGCGTAATTATCAATGGCGTTGATTTAGAAGAGTTTGCCCCTGGTGAAACCAATCGCCAAAAGTTAGGTTTACGGGAAAATGTCACCCTAGCATTGTTCGCTGGAGACATCCGCACACCCAGAAAGAACTTAGATACAGTACTGCACGCCTTGGTAAAAGTTCCCGATTTACATTTGGTGGTAGTGGGACACACCCAAAATAGTCCTTTCCCTCAGTTAGCAGCATCATTGGGGTTAAGTGAACGTGTGCATTTTGTAGGATTTCGTCGTGATATCCCCCAAATTATGCAAGCAGTAGATTTATTTGTTTTTCCTTCCCGATACGAAGCTTGCAGCCTCGTATTGTTAGAAGCACTTTCTTCAGGACTACCAGTAATTACTGCCACAGCCACCGGGGGCGGAGAGTTGGTGACACCAGAATGTGGCATCGTCTTATCCGACTCAGATGATAGTGATGCTTTAGCTCTGGCATTGCTGACTTTGGTGAGTAGTCCCACCCTCATACAGCAAATGGGCAAAGCCGCTCGTTCTGTGGCAGAACGACACAGTTGGACTAATATGGCACAAACTTATGTGGATTTATTCGAGGAGTTAAGCAAGAATGCGGAACACCGTTCTGATACCGACTTATCGCCGTCCACAAGACCTATCACGCTGCCTTTTGGCGCTACAGGAGCAAATTAAACCCGTTGATCAGGTGATAGTGGTTGTCCGCGATACGGATGCAGAAACTTGGCAATTCTTGGCGCAATTAAACGCGCCCAATCTGCCACTGCATATTGTGAAAGTCACACAACCGGGGGTAGTAGCAGCCCTCAACGCCGGACTAGCAGCAGTGGAGGGTGATATTGTTTCCATTACTGATGATGATGCTGCACCTCATCCAGATTGGTTAGAGCGCATCGCTGCTTACTTTACCTCAGATAGTCGCCTCGGCGGTTTGGGAGGGCGTGATTGGGTATACCACGGCAGCAAATTAGAAGATGAATCTCGCCCAGTAGTGGGACAGTTGCAGTGGTTTGGGCGAGTGATTGGCAACCATCATCTGGGAGTGGGAGAACCCCGCGAAGTCGATATTCTCAAAGGCGTAAACATGAGTTTTCGTAAAGAGGCCATCGGACAATTGCGCTTTGACGAGCGGATGCGTGGTACTGGGGCGCAGGTACATTTTGAAATGGCGTTTACTCTGGCATTAAAGCGGGCTGGTTGGAAGATAATTTATGATCCTAATGTTGCTGTAGATCACTATCCTGCACAACGTTTTGATGAAGATCAGCGAAATAATTTTAACGAGATTGCCTTTATTAATTTAGTCCATAATGAAACCCTAGTTTTACTAGAGCATTTGCCATTTATCCGCCGGATTGTATTTTTATTCTGGGCAGTATTTGTAGGTACGTGCGATAGTTTAGGTTTCGTACAATGGCTAAGATTTTTACCTAGCCAAGGGCAGTTGGCGGGGAAAAAATTGCTGGCATCTTGGCGTGGGCGTTGGCAGGGATATAAACAATTTGTCATTGGTCATTAGTCATTGGTCATTTGTCATTTGTTATTAGTCATTTGTCATTCGTTATTGGTCATTGCAGACTGATTATTTCATTTGGGATTTTTTATGTGTAAATCTAAAATCTAAAATTGAATGAATTCTAGACAGATACTTTTCAATAGTTTTTTAGAAGAAAATTATTCTCCAGAAGAGCGATCGCAACAGGGGTGGATGGCGATCGCAGGCTTTATACTACTAACTGTAGTGTGCTATTTTGCTGGTGCTACTGCTGCATTGCGCCTAATTTATCCGGTGACGGCTTTAGCTGTAGCCGTGTTTTTATACTTGCGGCATCCCATTCTCTACATCAGCTTTACCTGGTGGATATGGTTTCTCACACCCTTAGCTACCCGCTTAGTTGACTATCGGGTAGGCTGGGACGCTACCCGTCAGATGCTCATAGCACCATACTTGGTGGTGTTTGTAACTATCGCCACATTCTTGCGACATTTTCCCCGCGCCTCACGTCAAGGGGGTTTGCCGTTTGTTATGGCTTTTATCGGAGTTTTTTATGGCTTTCTCATCGGTCTGATTTATAACCCACCAATCCCCGTAGCACGCGGTTTGATGGATTGGCTTAGTCCGATTATTTTCGCTTTTCACTTATTTATAAACTGGCGAGATTATCCTAGCTATCGCCAGAATATTCAGCGAACATTTCTTTGGTGTGTGCTAATTTTAGGAACTTATGGCATATATCAATTCGTAGTAGCTCCTGAGTGGGATAGGTATTGGCTCATCCAATCAAAACTATTCATGAGTTCTGGAAACCCTGTACCTTTCGGGATGCGTGTCTGGAGTACATTGCACTCAGTCGGCCCTTTTGGTTCCGTCATGCAAGCTGGTTTACTATTGTTATTTACCAGTTCGGGAAATTTAATTTTTCCTGCTTCAGCTGTTGGTTACTTGTCGTTCTTACTAACACAAGCGCGGACTAATTGGGGAGGCTGGTTATTTGGAATAATTATGATTGTGGCTTCAGTCAAGGCGCGAATTCAAATGCGCTTAATTATTATAATTGCAGTGATGGCAATTTGTGTTGTGCCATTAACAACTATTGAGCCAATTGCTGGAGTTGTATCAGCCCGTTTGGAAACTTTTTCTAATCTTCAAGAAGATACAAGTTTTAAAGATAGGTCGGGAAGTTATGACAAAAATCTTGGTCTAGCACTTTCTAATGGTTTAGGTAACGGCTTAGGAAATATTTGGAAAGTCAACGAAAAAACCGGACAAATTGAAGTTGTGGTGATTGATAGTGGCATTTTAGATATGTTTTTCACCCTTGGTTGGTTTGGAGCCATCTTTTATATGGGTGGATTACTTTTGTTAATTATTAGTGTTAGCAGTTATAGTGAAGGACGTTTTGATAGTTTTATTAGTGCTGCCCGCGCGATTGGCATCAGTTCTGCTACACAGCTAATTATCGGTAGCGGAATGTTAAGTGTAGCAGGGATGATTCTTTGGGGATTTCTGGCTATGGCTATGGCAGGACACAAATACTATAGTAATCCCAAGATCCCCGACTTCTCAAAGAAGTCGGGGATCTGATAAATCTGATAACTTAAATAGGACTGATTAAATTATGAAAGCAATTATTGTAATGCCACTAGCCGAACAACGAGGCGGCGGTGAAATGATGCTCTGGGATTTGGTAAAACAGGGACGTAATGCTGGTGTTGAGTGGCTGGTGATATTTTTAGAACCCGGCCCGATGGTAGAACAAGTAAAGTCCCTTGGCATTGATGCGCGAGTTGTAGAAAGTGGACGTTTACGCCAAATCCACCGTTTTATTGGCGCTGTTTTTCAGATAGCTGCGATCGCACGCCGCGAACGTGCAGATATAATTGTCAATTGGATGTGGATTACGCATATATCTGGAGGCTTGGCGGCGATGCTGGCTGGGTTGCCTGCTGTATGGTATCAACTAGAAGTACCTAGCGATAAAACTTGGTTGGTACGACTCGCTACTTTAATCCCAGCCCGCGCAATTATCACCCTCTCTCAAGATGGTAAGCAAGCACAAGCAGAGATTTGGCCTCATAGACCAACACCCTTGGTTTATCCTGGTGTCGCACTAGACCGATTTGAGCCTAATGCTTTGCCAACTCCTGAAGAAGCACGGCGCAAACTAGGCTTACCTTTACACGGCCCATTGATTGGAATTGTCGGACGATTGCAACGATGGAAGGGAATGCACATATTGGTGCAAGCGATGCCCAAAATTTTAGAGAAGTATCCTGATGCTCATTGTGTGGTAGTTGGTGGTAAGCACGATTTAGAACCAGACTATGAGGACTTCTTAAAAGCCGAAATTGTTACCTTGGGCTTGAAAGAACAAGTAATTATGGCTGGATTACAGCGTAATATCCCGGAGTGGGTGCAGGCGATGGATGTATTCGTTCATGCCTCGGATAAAGAACCCTTTGGAATTGTGATTATTGAGGCGATGGCGCTGGGTAAACCTGTGATTGCTGGCGATGCAGGTGGCCCGACAGAAATTATTACCGATGGGATGAATGGACTATTAACACCTTACGGCGATGCGGATAAATTAGCGATCGCAATTCTCCGCTATCTTGACGAACAAGAATTTGCTCGCAGTGCAGGAATCGCTGCTAGGCAACGCGCTTTAGATTTTTCAACGCAGAATTATGCTCAAAACTTTATTAGTGCAATTCGTTCTGCAATACCAAGCGTTTCATCTGCTGAATGAAACAGTAAACTTTTTGCAAAAGTCAATTTTAGTAAAATCAAACCACAGATAGATGCCGATGAATTATCTATGTAATGTCTGTGGTTAACAAATAATACAAAGTCTCAAGCGATCGCAATTTTCCGAATTTTCCCCTATCTTGGCGAGTAGAGATGTTCCATTGCAACTTTTCTACTCTTATTTTTGAAATTAATTACTTAACTGTCTGATCTATCAGCTTACTTGAGTGATGTAAAAACTCATACTAGTCGCATCGCTTAACAATATGGATAAAGTGGAGCTAAATTAAGTGAGTGGGCGTAAATAATTGTCGTTGGGATAAGGCAATAGACAATCTTGCTAAAGTCAATAGGCACAAAGGTTTCAGCTTAGTTCATTTTTGTTTACATAGTTTTATTTTATTACGCCAGCTTACTTAAGCTAGTAAAAATTATTCCTTACCTAGCTGATTTTTCTTTTGATTTCACGGCTTAAATTCTTTATCTAACTCTTATTAATTTGCTTTATTCTACAAAATTGATCGACTATTACTTAAACATTTGGTACAAAGCTATAGATGTGCTGCTCTGTTATTTGATACACCCAATTCTTCAAATTACCGAACTCATCAAATCTTCATATATTTGAAGCATAGTTTATCTTTTATTGTAAAAATAGTGGGAATAATAAAATAAATTTGATTGAACAAAGTAGTTAGCTATGAGCCAGATATGTTCTATCTCCAAAACCTGTGCTTGTCGCAATGTTGGACGCTGCCAGATTAAGGAGGCAGGCAGGCTCTTTCTCTGGTTCCCTGTTACACATACCCTCAAAAAAGTTACCTCCTACCTACAGCAGCTTGGACTTGAGTATGAACTGATGCACGAGCGACCAGGTTTGAGTTTGAAGTGTAAACCCGGACAGTCTATAGAAATTGCCCATAACCTGGCTAAATTACTTGCACCTAGAGAATTAAAAGAGACGCAAGTCCTTTTCATTCAAGGTAATATCCAACCTCAACTCCATGATTTTAGTGACATAGCCTCATTACAACGTTTCATTAAGTTGAACCAATCCGACTGGCTGGTTGAAATGCTGGCAACAAAACGATTCACCAGTTATTTCCAACCAATTGTCTCAATTAACGATACATCGCACATTTTTGGATATGAATCGCTCTTACGGGGACTGGATGAAGAAGGCAATTTAGTGCTACCAGCACCAATTGTAGAGTTAGCAACCGAAGCCGGACTAGTACCACAACTCGATCAAGTTGCTCGCCTCAGCGCAATCACTCAATTCAGTCAGCACGAAGTGAGTGGCCATATCTTCATCAATTTTGCACCAACGTCACTTTATGACCCAGCTTTTTGCCTACGTAGTTCAGTAGAGGCAATTGATTTTGCTGAAATTTCCCACGATCGCGTTGTTTTTGAAGTAGTGGAATCAGATAATCCTCAAGATTTAACCCATCTCAAGGCAGTGCTTAAATACTACCGGGATGCTGGATTTTTAGTCGCTCTTGATGATCTTGGTTCTGGCTATTCCAGCCTAAACTTGCTGCATCAGTTACGTCCAGACTTTATCAAGCTGGATATGGAGTTAATTCGAGATGTACATCAAGACCTTTACAAAGCTGCGATTACCGAGAAGCTTTTAGAGATTACTCAAAAGTTGAACATCCAGACAGTTGCGGAAGGAATTGAGTGTATTGAGGAACTGAACTGGCTGCGAGAACGAGGTGCAAATCTTGCTCAAGGCTATTTGATTGCTAAACCCAGTGCAGTGCCTATCACTACAACCCCTCACTTTGATCCGATCGCGTTAAATGTAGCATCGACGGATTCTAAGCTGGTTAAGCGCCATGTCCAACACCAAAATGAGTCCGAGCGAATTGTCGCAGCCGTGACGCAGCGCATTCGGCAATCGTTAGAGTTAGACGAGATTTTGCAAACCACAGCAGCCGAAGTGCGGCAACTGTTTGAGGTAGACCGAGTAATAATTTACCAGTTTGAGGCAGACTGGAGTGGGTTAGTAGCTGTAGAATCCTTAGCAGAAGAGTGTATGTCCATTCTAGGATTTCACGTTATGGACACGTGCTTTAAATCTACCCGTGCAATTTATTTTCAACAAGGTAACACCAGAGCGATCGAAGATGTTGAAACTGCCGGATTATCGCCGTGTCATGTTGACCTTCTGCGAAGTTTGCAAATCCGGGCAAACCTTGTCGTGCCTATATTGCAGAAAGAGCGTTTGTGGGGACTATTGATTGCTCACCAATGCCGTGATTCCAGACAATGGCAGCAATCGGAGATTAACTTGTTTAACCAGTTAGCGGGACAAGCTGCGATCGCTATTCAGCAATCAGAACTTTACCACCAATTACAACAAGCAAACCAAGAATTACAGCGCCTTGCCTGTTCGGATGGTCTGACCCAAGTGGGAAATAGACGCTGCTTTGATGACACATTCAACACACAGTGGCAACGGTTGGCACGAGAGCAAGGTTCGCTATCTTTAATTTTGTGCGATGTCGATTACTTTAAGCTTTACAACGATACACATGGACATCTGGCAGGAGATGATGCCCTTAGACAGGTTGCCAAGGTAATCTCTCAAACAGTTAAATGCCCTGCTGATTTAGTTGCTCGTTATGGTGGAGAAGAGTTTGCAGTTATTTTACCGAATACTGATATTGAAGGGGCCATTGCAGTTGCAAGAAATATTCAGACCAATATTAGTGCATTAAAAATGCCTCATCCCCATTCTCAGGTTAGCGAATTCATCACTCTAAGTCTTGGTGTGGCAACCGTCACTCCTCATAGCCAATTATCTCCCGCAACCTTAATTGCTGCTGCTGACCAGGGACTTTACCAAGCAAAAGCACAAGGAAGAAATTGTGTGGTGCAGATAAACTGTCAGGATGTTGAGCCTAAATCTTTTCTTTAGTACCAGTTTCATTTTCTCTGCTGTATAACTACTATATCTAAAGGGGTAGTCAAGTCGCTTTTCTATCAGTGGGGGCTTGTACCCAAAATTAATTAAAAATTATTGTTCTTAATTTTTAATAAAAAAAGGTCAATTGATATTTTTTAATATAGTTTGCTTTATTTCCACCCATCTAACTTGAAAATACTGAGTAAAAAATATTATCCCCCAGTTTCTCCTTCATGTATTTTGGTGTATATAGTTTATTCCGGTTACTTAACAGTTTTCAAAAGCCCTAAAAAATCTCATAACTGCTTGCCACAGGCTACGCTTAAGCAGTTTAAACCAGTGTTTACTTATAACTGATATGAATTTAGAACTTACGCGAAACTATACGTGGTAGGGGTAATTCAATTGCCCCTAACCGAAAATCTTTCTTTTTGGATTCTTTTTTAAAAATGGTATAAGTCCTGGAATTGGATCGCTTATCAATGAACATACACTTAAGTGTGTTGAATTGAAAGGTGATTTATATAACTTTTGAAGCCAAAATTACACAAATATCTTACTTAAAGGCTTTTTGGAAATCATCACTTAGGTATGAAGTGATTTAGATGTTAATAGCTTGACAACAGATGATTATATGAAATAATTATCATCTATCTTATAGAGATATCAAGGTATCTCTCAATAGATTTTGATAATAAAACGCTTAAATTATTTAAGTTTTACGATCGCACATGAATATATTAATCATTTTAGCTGAAGTCAGCCTTGTAATCTTTGTTTTTTTATTACTGAACTGGCTTGTAAGCAAGTTATTCAAGCTATTTACAAAGACCTCTATATTAAAGAGCGAAGATAGGAGTATCAAAACCTTGCGTCGGAACATCACAGGGTTATTGTTACTTGCTTGCGTGGTGTCATGTATTTTGATTGTGGGTGCTAATGGTTATCTAGTTTATCGTGGCGAAAACCTTCAACAATACACTATAGCAATGCTTGAGCGTATTCCATCAGGATTTTGGATAACTCTAGGAATTGGCATAGCTCAGAGCATTGGCACTTTCATATTAGCCGCGATCGCACTGAAATTTCTGAAATATTGGCTGAAGGTAGCTAGCACTCGTGCCAAAAACTTAGAAAAAAATACTGCCGATGATGAAAGTATTGATGTTTTCTTTAACGCACTCTATCACAGAATTAGCGGTGGAATCTGGCTGTGGGCTGTCATCTTATGTGCCCAGTTTCTCAAACTACCAGCAACGGTTTCGGAATATTTGTACATTGCACTGCGAATCTATCTAATTATTGCCGTCGGGTTGCTGATTCTTAAAGCAGTCGCTGCGGTAGTTGATTTTCTTGATGCTCTGAGTGTCAGATACTCCAACCCTGATAACCTCTTAAGATTCTACGATCGCCTCCGACACCTGATACCCTTTTTAAAGCGGTGTCTGGAGTTTGTAATTTATGTCTGCATGGCAACATTAGTGATTCAACAGGTGCAGTTAATCGCCAATATTGCAGCTTTTGGCCCGCGAATCATTAAGATCATCGGCATCATCTTCATTAGTCGTGTGTTGTTTGAGGTCGTTTACTTACTTGTTGAAGAGGTGCTGTTTAAAGACCGGAATCTAACTGATATTCAAAGAAGTAGACGCTTGACACTTGTTCCTCTTTTTCGGAGTTTCTTACAATATTTTGTATACTTTGCTGCTATTATCTCTATTCTATATACTCTTGACATTGACCCAACTCCTATACTTGCAGGTGCTGGTATTGTCGGTATAGCTGTAGGTTTAGGGGCACAGACACTGATCAATGATATAGTCTGCGGCTTCTTTATTCTGTTTGAAAACTACTATTTAGTGGGTGATTATATCGAGGCTGGGAAAGCCGAAGAGAAAGTTGTCGAAGGTGTTGTTGAAGCAATTGAACTCAGAACCACTCGTATTAGACATCCCAATGGTCAATTGCAGATTATTCGCAATGGAGATATTGGCTCAATTACCAATTATTCTAAACAGTATATCTTTGCAGTAGTGGAAGTTGGTGTACCTTATAATTCCAACTTAGCCCATGTGTACAAAGTGATTGAGGAGGTAGGACAACAATTAAAAACAAACGATCCAGATGTGCTTGAAGGTACACAAATAGATGGAGTGGAAAGCCTTGGAGAATCGAACTTGTTGCTGCGGACATTAACGAAGGTGAAACCAGGAAAACATCTTCAGATTCAACGCGTTCTTCGAAAGATTTTTACGGATGCACTGCTGCGCGAAGGAATTGTAATTCCCATTCGTGCCGAAAGTGCTGAAGGTTAATTTAGCAGTTTATTTTTAACAAGCATTGCGAGTTGATGTTATGTCAGACTGGAAGAAATTTGAAAGCTAGCAAAAATTGTGTCCATTCATACAGCAAAATAGTAATGATTGTTATAGGCTTGGAAAGCCCTTTACTTTTATACTTTTGGCGAAACTTCACCGCCAAACAAGCACCAGAGCGATAGGAAATTACTTATGACCAAATGCGATTGATAATTATCAAACGTAAATCTGGTTAAGTTGACATATCCCTGTCAGCAGCATAAGTTACTTCCTACGCCCTGGTTATCTCTTTTAACGAGACTTAAACAAAAGTAAGCTCACGCATCAGAATAGTTTATGATAATTTCTACAGCAATAAATAACTATGGAATCACTGAGCAAATTAATCAACTCAAGCCATAGTCAAACATTGAATACTAAACTTTATGGTGATTGGGTTAAAGTATAAAATTTATCAGAACGCATTTGAGTGCCATTTCGCCAAACTTCCACTCTTTCAGGGCTGACTAAATAATAAAAACTACCATTATCTGCTCGATATCTGCTTTTACCAATATTCAAAGCTGCTATTTTTATAGGCTTGCTTGGGTCTTGCTTCAACTGCCCAATATAAAATAACTGGCCATTTTCTTCACAGACCTTGACATGAATATTTGCAGTCTCACCATCAATAATGGTAACTCCATTGCAATTAGTATCACTGCCTATAGGTGCAATACCAATTGGAGGCAATGAAGGTGAAACTTGCTTTGCTACGGGAGGTGTCGAGACTGGGTAGTTCGAATTATCCACTTGCTGAATTTTAGAAGCAGGGGAAACACTTGCAGTTAAAGATGTCAATAAACGAAGGGGATCAACTGCTATTCGACCATTTGGATGCACTTCAAAATGGAGATGAGGTGCTGTACTATTGCCTGTAGATCCCATCTCAGCAATAATTTGACCTTGAATGACCTGTTGATCCTTGCTCACTAGCAAACGGCGATTATGACCATAAACAGTAGTGCTACCGTCAAGATGCTTAATAGTTATGGCATTGCCTAACCCCCAATTATCCCAACCTGCTTTTACAACAGTACCCGATGCAGCAGCAACAACTGGGGTTCCAGATGCCCCTGCAATATCAATTCCTTCATGTTGATATTTGCGAAAGCCTTGAGAAATAAACCCTTGAGTCGGCCAGATTAAGTTAGAAGCGGGGATAGGAGTTTGCCCAATTGGGGAATCGCTTGCTAACTGTGTTAGGGCAGATGTAGTTGTACTTAATACGGCAGTTAAGGATATTAAACCAATTAGTCCACAAGTGCGGTATCGAAAAACGGTAAGTTTTTTCATAATTGCAAGCCTATTAAAACAATAATTCAGATAGTTTCTGATTATTTGCTGTTTCAAGCTAACTCGGAAAATATCAGGAAGTTTAACAGATATGTTATTTTTAAGACCTTAGCCAGAGACTTTCGTGCTAAAAGTACATAAACATCTCCAAAAATTAAATATGTTTTATCCAGAATCCTTGTAGAGACTTAGCAGTGCTACGTCTCTACATTTATTTTCGAAGATGTCTAATATCTGCTCTATATGCCAGCTATCGACGCATCGAACGGGGCATAGGTTTATCAATTGCTATTTTGGGTTTCAGACCCCCAATGTTGTGTCAGCTTTCTGCTTTCTTGCGAGAGTTCAGTGGCTTCAATTTAGTAGGGGTCGAATCCTATAAGTAATATTGCTCCTGCTTTCTACCTTCTGCCTCAAACCTTAGTGTAATTATCGATTACTTTAGCTAAGTCTGGAATAGCTTCTTCTACGTGCTTTTTGGCTGAACCGCGAAGTTTTTCATAGGTTCCTCGCACGATTTGGTGCTTGGCATTCTTGGCTCTAGCATCAGTTACACCTAGTAGCGCGTCTGCCGTATGAGAGCGGTTTGCACTCAAGTATCCAATTGGATCGCCTTTCTGTACACCTTCGCTCCAGATGGGATCAAGTGCGGTGAGGCATTGCGGCAGGATCTGCTCAACGACGTAGGGGATATACCCTGGCTTAACTCCTTTCAGAGCAGCAAAGGCAGTTTTCAAAGCGATACCGCTCATACCTGACTTGGATGCAAGCTGTACTTCTATCATGTTGCAACATTCATCTACGACCATCGCTTTTTTGGTCGGGTTCAAAAGTCCTTCGCTAAGTCCCATTTCACTTTTCCTTATCTCAGTACTTAATTTCTATTCGACTAACTTTTTTAGCAAGCAGGAAATTACAGAAAATGGTATCAGAGTTAGAGGATGTTATGAACATCACTTTCTGACTACTGAAGGCTTTGTCCATAGTGCAATATGCTTGAGTTAAGGCTTGATTCTCTCTAACCCTCCTTAAATCTAACCCTCCTTAAAAAGGAGGGAATTAGAGCAAGCCTTGCGTTTACACGGTAGAGTTGGCAGAAAAGAGACAGGATGGTAAAAATTAGGTTATCCCGTCCTGCTGAGACCTGAGTTGTGTCTCTGGCTGACTTGAGCCAGCAGGTAAAGCCTTATGTTCAGATCCTGAAGCTTCATTAGGATAATCTGGAGGTTTTGAGCCACCTGATCGCTTTCGAGAAAATATGGACTGAGCTAGGGTCTTGACTAAGATATACAAAATTGGCACCAAGAACAAACTCAAGAATGTTGAAAGCATCAACCCCCCAAAGAGCGCTGTTCCTAAAGACCAACGGCTACTGGCTCCAGCCCCTTGAGAGATTACCAAGGGCAAAAATCCTAACAGCGCGGCAAAAGAAGTCATTAAGATGGGTCGCAGACGTTCTTGTCCCGCTTTCACCGCCGCGCGTGTGTAGCTCATACCTTGCTCATGCAGCTGATTGGCAAATTCCACGACTAAAATCGCGTTTTTTGCAGCTAGACCAATCAAAGTTACTAGACCCACTTGGCAATAGATATCATCCACTACTTTGGGGAAGATACTACCTGCCATGAAAATATTGGAACGTAGCCAAATCGCCGTCATCGCTCCCAAAACTGCTAGGGGAACTGTCAGCAAAATAATGATTGGGTCAACATAGCTTTCATACTGAGCCGCCAACACCAGAAAGACAATAACGATCGCTAAAGCAAAAATTAAGCCTGTAGCTCCCCCTGATGTCTTCTCCTGGAGATAAGTCCCTGTCCATTCATAACCAAATCCTTGAGGTAAGACCTCTGCTGCTACTTGCTCCATCGCTTTAATCGCCTCTCCAGAACTAGAACCGGGAGCAGGAGCGCCTTGGACTTTGATTGATCGGTACAAGTTGTAATGGGAGACGGTTTTTGGCCCCACAAAGGGAGTAACTTTCACCAAATTGCTCAACGGAATCATCGTCCCGTTTGCAGAGCGAACATAGATTTTGCCAATATCATCTGGATTAGAGCGAAAAACCCCATCTGCTTGGACATATACTCGATACTGTCGCTGTCCTTGGACAAAGTTATTTACATATTGCGACCCCAAGTAAGTTTGCAACGCCCCAAAGATGTCGTTAATCTCGACGTTGAGAGCTTTGGCTTGGTTGCGGTTTACCTGAATGTCAAATTGGGGAGTGTCTGCGGTGAACTGAGTGAAAACTCGTTGTAAAACAGGCTTTTTATTTGCTGCGGCAATAAATTTTTGAGCAGTCTCAACTAGGGTTTCAATCGGCGCGCTTCCAGTTCGGTCTTGAATGATAAACTCAAAACCACCTGTACTACTTAACCCTCTAACTGGAGGAGCATTTACTGCGATCGCTCTAGCTTCTGTAATTTTCGAGAGCTTTTTGTTCAACCTCTGAAGTATGCCATAGACAGACTCAGATTCTTTAGCTCTCTCTTTCCAGGGTTTCAGATTAGCAAAGGCAATACCTAAATTAGAAGCATTGCCATCGAAACCAAAGCCACTGATCATAAAACTAGCTCTAACTTCGGGAGCCGATGTTACTTCTTTGACAACCCGATCCATAACAGATTCGGTGTACTTCAAAGAAACCCCATCTGGCCCTTGGACAATTACAAAGAAGTAACCCTGATCTTCCTCTGGAATAAACCCGGTAGGAACTGCTCTGTACATCAAAAACGTTGCTACTAAACCAGTGATGAAAACCCCAATTACAATCGGCTTGACATGGGTAAGGTAGCTAACAAACCCGACATATCGCCGCGTGAACCAAGAAAATCCCCGATTAAATTGCGTAAAGAACCAACCCAAAGGGCCCCGTGGAGTCTGAGCAGGGCGCATGAGAATGGCTGCCATACTTGGGGAGAATGTTAAGGCGTTGAAGGTGGAGATGGCAATGGAACAAGCAACGGTTAACGCAAATTGTTTGTAGACAATCCCTGTAGTGCCTGGAATGAATGCAACGGGAATGAATACCGCCATGAGTACAAGTGAAGTGGCAATGATTGCCCCAGTCAACTCCTTCATCGCTTCGACAGCCGCTTCAAAGGGTCTCATGCCCTGCTCCAGCTTGACTGCAACTGCCTCCACTACAATAATGGCATCATCAACAACGATCCCGATCGCTAAAACGAAACCAAATAAGGTCAGTGTATTAATCTGAAATCCTAAAACTAATAGAGCCGCACACGTCCCAATCAGGGAAACGGGGATCGCAACAGTGGGAATGATCGTGGTACGCCAATCTTGCAAAAAGACGAAAATTACCAAGACCACCAGGATAATCGCCTCAACCAAAGTGTGCAAAACTTCTTCTAAAGAAATTTCCACAAATGGAGTGGTATCAAATGCCAACTGTGCTTTTAGTCCAGGTGGAAAACTCTTCTCCAGCGCTACAATCTGCTCTTCAACAGCATGAGCAACATCTAAGGCATTACTACCCGGAAGTTGATATATCCCCAAACCCACGGCTGCCTTAGGAGCATTTCCTGGGATGGTGAATTTGGCATCAGCAAGATAGTTTTCTGCTCCTAGTTCAACTCGACCGACATCTCTGACTTTAACTAGGGTGCTATTAGTAGTACTATTTGTAGTCCCATTGGTAGTACTATTAGTGCCACCTTGACTCACCTTCAGCACCATATCTTCAAATTCAGCCGCATCTTTAAATCGACTTGTTGCCCGTAAAGCAAATTCAAAGCTTTGATTGTCTGGTGCTGGTTCCTTACCAATCGCTCCTGCACCCACCTGAATATTTTGTTGTTGCAGGGCAGTTGTGACATCTTGAGGAGTTAGTTGATGTTGGGCCAGCTTGTTGGGATCAAGCCAAAGACGCATGGCATATTTGCGCTCCCCAAAAACCCTGGCACTTCCTACACCAGGAAGTCGTTTGATCTGATCGAGAATATAAAGATCGACATAATTACTGATAAAAATGTTGTCATACTCATTATTTTCTGAGTAAAACCCATAAACCAGAAGCAGACTGCTTGATGCAGTTTCAACGGTGACACCTGTTCTTTGAACAGTATCTGGCAATTGAGGTGAAGCAAGTGCCTCTTTATTTTGAACGTTTACTTGAGCAATATCGCTATTAACATTAGTTGGGAAGGAGACGGTTATATTGCTAGAACCATCATTACCCGTGTTAGAAGATATATAAGATACATCTTTAACACCATTAATTTGTCGCTCAATAATGTTGGTGACAGTGCTTTCTGTTGTTTGAGCATCTGCACCAATATTGTTAGAGCTAACGGTGATTTGCACCGGGGCGAGATCCGGTAGCTGAGAAATTGGCAGGATGGGAATACAAATGCTTCCCAGCAGCAAGATAATAAACGTACAGACCGTAGTTAAGACTGGACGTTTGATGAAGGTGTTGACAAACATAAATCCAGGAACAGTTTAATTCTGGTTACGGATAGAGTAGCTTTTTATTAATATAAGGATTTATTAAGGTTTAGTGTTGGCGATCGCGCAAAATTGAGGAGTGGGGACTGGGGCGAATGGCACTAAGATAAGCGCAAACCAGTTATTTAACTGGCTTTTGAGTGTGGGGAGTGTGGGAGGTGTGGGGAGTGTGGGGAGCCAGATTTCTTCCTCATCCTCCCACACCTCCCTCAGACAAAGGTTTCAGGTTTTCTTAGTGCCATTCGGGACTGGGGCATTGGGGTCAAATTAAGGTTTTGAAACCCACGGAGGCGGTCACTGAGCTTGTCGAAGTGTGGGTTTTGTTTGTGTAGAAGCGTTTAGAACCACCCATTTCACGAAATTATTGATACAAATAAATACACTATTCTTACTTTCCCTGCCTCCTCTGCTCCCCCTGCAAGAATCTGTATCAATCTTAAAACGAAACGGTACAAGTAAGGTTTAGGTCTGAATCCCATACTTCTCTTAAGAGTCCCCTTTGACAGGTAAAGGCGCGATCGCTATTTTTCAGCGAGTCAAGACTGATCGCTAATTCTGGCTAAATTACAATGCAGTTTTCTGCAATCTTACATACACGCTCATGTATATGTGGATGCTAAATCTTGCATATAAGACTGCATAAAAGGTGAAGGACTAATTTTGGTAATTTTTTTATTCTGTATTTTGTGCATGAGTTTGTAACTTTAGTTATAAGCATAATCACACCAATGGGCAAAATACGAAGCTATAAGGGGTTTTACTTCTGCTTGTATTGAGTAAAAACCTAGCTATATTTATTTTCCCCAAAATACTTGAAATAACTATCTAGTTCTGATTCTGAAAAAGAGAAACTGATGTCAAAACTTGTTGGTTCGACTGGTGGTGTTGCTAAAACTGGTTCAATCTATGTAGACAGTTTATTATGGGGCAGTCGTTGGAAAGTTGAAAACGACAATAGAAAAATTACTTATTCCTTTGTTGATAATAAGTCTTGGGATTACAACTTCGAGAACACCGAAATAAATGCCTTTACTAATGCAGTCAAATCCTGGGCTAATGTAGCGAACTTCCAGCTAGAGTATTCTGGTTTTAATGATCCTCAAGCTGAGTTAACTTTTCATAGTGTTGATTCTTCTATTTTTGGTAGAGATGGTGTATTAGGTCAAGCATTTCCGCCAGGAGAATCTTCTAACCAGTTTGGGGAAGGAGATGTTCTAATTAACTGGGAGTTTTATCAAGATGATTTTGATGCAAATCTTTTAGTTGGTAGCTACTACTACAACACTTTTATTCACGAAATTGGTCATGCTTTGGGATTAGCTCATCCTCACGATAATGGAGGAAGTTCTTCTATCTTTCCTGGTGTTGACAACGCTGAAGATGCTGGCGACTTGAATCTCAATCAGTTTGTAACGACAATCATGTCTTACGTTGATATTCAAAGTTCTTATTCTCCTGGGTATGACGCGAATTGGGGATTTGCTGCCGGGCCAATGGCATTTGATATCGCAGCCATCCAACATATTTACGGTATAAATCGGACATACAACACAGGTAATAACGTCTATTTGCTTCCATCCTTTAATGGTGCAGGAACTTATTGGTCTTCTATTTGGGATGCAGGCGGAACAGATACTATATCTGCTCAAGGGGCAAGTAATTCAGCTTTTATCGACTTGAATAATGCTACTTTGGCGAATAACGACCCTAATGCTGGCGGCTTCTTTAGTCAAGTTGTTGGCGTTAAAGGAGGATTTACGATCGCTAACTCCCAAGGAGGCATATCCGTTATTGAAAATGCTATCGGAAGCAACTTTAATGACACTCTAAGGGGGAATGAATACAACAATTCTCTCTCTGGCCAAGGCGGGAACGATGTCATCGATGGAATAGCTGGAAATGACAGTCTCGATGGCGGCGCTGGCAATGACACTCTCTATGGTGGTGCTGGTAATGATACGCTCAATGGCGGTACTGGCAATAATAGTCTTTATGGGGGCACTGGCAACGATCGCTATATAATCGCTAGTGATAATTACTACACTATCTATGAAAACGCTAATGAAGGTACAGATACAGTTGCGTCTTCTTTTACCTTTGACTTAGGCCCAGCTAATTTAGAAAACCTCATTCTCACAGGCACATCTGCAATCAACGGCACTGGTAACAGTCTCAACAACACAATTACAGGTAACGATGCTAACAATCAGCTTAATGGTGGTGCTGGGAATGACACCCTATATGGTGGTGCTGGCAATGATAGCCTGATTGGTGATGGGGTTAACAACCAAACTAAGACCTTTAGCAATACCTCTGCTATCAATATCCCTGACTTATCCACAATTCAATCTAATCTAGCCGTCAGTGGTTTAAGTGGGTCAATTACTGATGTCAACATCACTTTAAATATTAGCCACAACTGGGATTCTGACTTAGATGTATTCCTGATTAGTCCAACAGGCACTCGCGTTGAGTTGTTTACTGATGTAGGGGGTAGTGAAAGTAATTTTACCAACACGACATTAGATGATGAGGCCGCAACATCAATTACAGTTGGGACTGCTCCTTTTACCGGAAGTTTCAAACCAGAAAAGCTGCTATCTGCTTTTGATACTCAAAACCCAAATGGAACTTGGAAACTAGAGGTCACGGATGATGAAAGTTTAATTACTGGTAGGCTTAATAGTTGGTCGCTGCAATTGACTACTCAAACAATTGACGTTGGGAATGATCTTCTTGATGGGGGCGCTGGCAATGATAGCCTGACTGGTGGCGCTGGCAATGATAGCCTGACTGGTGGCGCTGGGATTGACACCCTCAATGGTGGTAGTGGTAATGACATCCTGGTTGGCGGTGCTGGCAACGATACACTTACAGGTGGCACCGGAAGCGATCGCTTTACATTCAACTCTCGCAGTGAAGGACTCGACCGGATTACTGATTTTAGCGTCCTGGATGATACAATTTTTGTCTCTGCGGGTGGTTTTGGTGGAGGGCTAGCTGCTAATGCGGCGATCGCTATCAATCAATTTGTGATTGGCGCAACAGCGACTACAAGTAGTCAAAGATTTATTTACGACAAAGGTAATGGTTCTCTTTTCTTCGATCAAGATGGCACAGGAGCGATCGCTAAAATCCAAATTGCTACACTCAATACCGGATTGTCCCTCAGTAATGCAGATATTTTCGTTGCTGCTTAAGTATTTTTAAACTACCTACGCTGTAATTTTGTATACAGCGTAGACTTTGTTAATCACAGGGGTTGCCCAAACTTAGATTTCGAGGCAACACCAGTCTTTGGGCTTAACAAGAGTGCCATTTGCTAATAGACATCTCCAGAAATTAAATATGTGTTACCCAGAACCCTTGTAGAGATGTAGCAGTGCTACGTCTCTACATTCTTTTTCGGAGATGTCTAATGAAGCCAAATTTCTAATTAGCTTTGCCATTACCCTGAAAATTTAACAACTGATCGTCATTGACCCAAATTGCTTGTTGAGGCACAGAGATGGAAATTCCAGCTTCGTCTAGGGCAATTTTCAGGCGGCGGCGAAGTTCTCGTGCGACATCCCATTGTTTGAGGGGCTGTGTTTTAATCCAGATGCGAATAATCAAACCGCGATCGCCAAATTGATCTATTCCCAAAACTTGGGGCGGTTCCAAAATTTGACGCTGCCATTGCATTTCTTGATTCATCTCGAAAGCAACTGCTTCAATCAACTTCAAAGCGTGTTCTGTATCGGCTTGGTAGGCAATGGGAACCGTTAAATCGGCTCGTGACCAACGACTGGAAAGATTGGCAACAATTTTAATTTCACTATTGGGAATCGTGATCAAGCGCCCTTCGGAATCCCGCAGTTGGGTCATTCGCAGATTCAAATTTTCGACTAAGCCTCCTACGTTTCCCACATTAATCACATCGCCTAAAGCATACTGGTCTTCTAGAATAATCAGGAAACCGTTAATTGCATCTTTAATTAGGTTTTGTGAGGCCAGAGACAATGCAACACCAACCAAACTCGCACCCGCTAGCAAGGGAACGATATCTATCCCCAATGACACCAGCGCTAGCAAGAAGCCTACTCCTATGCAGATACCAGTAGCAATGCTTTTAGTCACGCCAGAAAATGTGGAAACTCGCAGTTGCAGCCGTTCAGAACTTTCTGGAGTCAATAAAGCACCACTGCTAATTAGAGTGGTGGTGAAGCGGTCAATAAGGGCGTATATGAGACGGATTGCTACGTAAGTTACCAGGAACACAACACCTAATCGCAAAGGAAATTGGGCAGCTGTGAGAATCCCTAGCTGAAATGGTCGTGTGTAGGGAAATAGACCCAAAATAAAGAAACTTCCACCACCCCAAATTCCAGCTTGAGTTAGCTGAAACAATCGTCTTTTGACTTCTTGGATATGCCGATGTTGCTGTTGATTTAGTTGTGTTGTAATTGGTTGGGCTGCTGGTGGAGAAATTGGGGAGTTTAGGGGCCATCTAAGAGGTTGGGAGGCAATGGGCTGTACTGAATCTTTTTTGGAACGGCGCTGCCAACTATATATCCCCCAACTCATGATAATCATTGCCAGTCCTGTACCCGCAGCAATTTTACCTTGGTTGATTAAAAATTGAGTTTGTCTTTCTTGCTTTGCTTGTTGCAAGTCTTCTTGTAACGATTCCGCGATTTGATTTGCCGATGTTGATATATCTACCTCTCGCAATCCAGCATCCTCAGAAGTGATGGTCATCAGGTATTGATCGTTGACATAAATAACTGGTAAGTCGTTTACTTTACGAACTTCTACCTTGACTGCTGTTTTTGCTGGTGATTGAATGTAATTTTGACTAATTTTCTCCAACTTCTTTTGGATATCTTCTGAACGCTCAGGAAAGTTGGCTTTTGATGCTGCGATCTGAAATAACCGCCGCCCATCTAAATAAATCCAGCCTGTGACAAGCCGATCATTTGAATCACTACTGACACTGCTGGGAGCTTGTAATTGAGGTAAAAATGGAATCTGGGCTGTGGCTTTTGGTACAGGTACAACGGCTATGGCCATTGAACTGGCGATGCCTACGGCGGGCAAAGCCAACGCCAAAAATTGAAAACGCACTCAAACACCTCCTTGAAAATAATTGACTATTGACTACTTCTATAACCATCCTCCGCAATTACTTTGAGTAAATGTACCTATCTAAAGTTGAGGTTTTCTCTTTAGATGATGAAACTTTGATGTTGTTTTATTTGCCCTATATCTTTAGATAGATGACAATGTGCTTAAAATCAGCAATTAAAGCTGAAAATAGTCTTGCTCTTACCAAAGATAAAACAAAAAGAAAGAACCTGGCTATGAAGTTGACATTAGGGTAATCAAACGTCAAGCTAGTTTTCAGGACTATTGACAAGTGATTTGCTTTCTTTCAAGCAAAAATCGCAAGTTGTACAATAACCTAGTAGAGTGCGTAAAATTTACGTAGCTTTTTTAATTTTTTGAGGTAACTTTTGATGACCGCAACTTCTCCCCGATTAAAGCACGAGGTTAAAGACCTCGGCCTAGCTGCCTTGGGAAGACAGCGCATTGAATGGGCTGGACGCGAAATGCCAGTTTTGAAGCAAATTCGCGATCGCTTTGCGATTGAAAAGCCTTTCGCTGGTTTACGCCTTGTAGCTTGCGCCCACATTACAACAGAAACAGCACATTTGGCGATCGCTCTGAAAGCCGGTGGTGCAGACGCGCTTTTGATTGCTAGCAACCCCTTATCAACCCAAGATGACGTAGCCGCTAGCCTCGTCGTCGATCATGAAATTCCCGTCTTTGCTCAAAAAGGCGAAGATAACGCAACTTATAACCGTCACGTCCAAATAGCTTTAGATCATCGCCCCAACATCATTGTTGATGACGGTAGCGATGTGGTTGCAACTTTGGTACAAGAACGCCAACACCAAATCGCTGATTTGATTGGTAGCACCGAAGAAACCACCACCGGTATCGTGCGGTTACGCGCCATGTTTAGAGAAGGCGTTCTCACCTTCCCCGCAGTCAACGTCAACGACGCTGACACCAAGCACTTCTTTGATAATCGCTATGGTACTGGGCAATCAACCCTAGATGGCATTATCCGCGCCACAAATATTTTGTTGGCTGGTAAAAACATTGTCGTCGTTGGTTATGGCTGGTGTGGTAAAGGTACAGCCCTCCGCGCTCGTGGGATGGGTGCTAACGTCATCGTCACCGAAATCGACCCAATCAAGGCAATTGAAGCCGTAATGGATGGCTTCCGCGTCCTGCCAATGGCTGAAGCTGCACCCCAAGGTGATATATTTATCACTGTGACAGGTAACAAGCACGTCGTTCGCGGTGAACACTTCGATGTCATGAAAGACGGTGCGATCGTTTGTAACTCCGGTCACTTTGACTTAGAACTTGATTTGAAATATTTGGCTGCACAAGCTAAGGAAATCAAAGAAGTTCGTCCTTTCACCGAAGAATACAAATTGAAAAATGGTAAATCAGTTGTCGTTCTCGGACAAGGACGCTTGATTAACCTAGCTGCGGCTGAAGGACACCCCAGCGCAGTAATGGATATGAGTTTTGCGAACCAAGCTTTGGCTTGTGAATTCCTGGTGAAGAATAAGGGTAAGTTAGCCCCTGGTTTGCACTCAATTCCTGTTGAAGTCGATCAAGAAATTGCTCGGTTGAAGTTGCAAGCTATTGGTATCACAATTGATAGCCTAACAGCAGATCAAATTGAGTACATCAACTCTTGGACAAGTGGAACTTGATACATTGATTAATTGATTTTTTAGGGGATAGGCTTTTGGGCTTATCCCTTTTTTTGTGTTTCGTGCATACTGCAAGCGGAATCCGCAAAGTAGATGCAGAGAGCGCAAAGTGCAACAGCTTACTTAAAAAATTAGGTAAAATATGATTTAGATTATTATTTTTTATATGTCAGCAAAAGATATTTTTCATAATACTGTGAAAGTAGCCTTAGAAAAAGATGGCTGGAAAATTACACATGATCCCTTGTTTTTTAACCTCTCTGAACAAATTAGAATTAAAATAGACATAGGAGCGCAAAAGTTAATTTCGGCTGATAAAGGCGAGCAAAAAATAGCAGTAGAGGTAAAAAGTTTTATTGGGGTGTCAGCAATCTCAGAGTTTCATACAGCATGTTGGCCAATTTTTGAACTACAGGGTAGCATTAGAACAAAAGGACTCTGAGCGAATATTATATTTAGCAATATCCAAAGACATCTATCAAGAGTTTTTTATAGATTCTTTTATTCAAAGTGTATTAGAACGGTATGAAATAAAATTATTCGTTTTTCATGTTCAGAAACAGGAGATAGTATTATGGAAAAATTAAATTATCAGGAATTAGTAAAAAGAATCATCTATAAATATGCAAATGAGCAACCAAAAGAAGATTTAGAAAATACTGAAATTGTTTTTGATACAGAACGCGATCGCTACTTATTAGTATATGTGGGATGGAATGATGAAGAAAGAGTTTATGGATGCCCAATTCATATTAGTATAAAGGATGATAAAATTTGGATTCAGCGCGATTTTACTGAAGAAGGAATAGCTAATCAGTTAGTAGAATTAGGTGTGCCGACAACCGGTATTGTTTTAGGTTTTAGATCGCCTTATGTCCGGCAGTTTACCGGTTTTGCATCTGTTTAAATTCTCATTTACTAGATGTATTAATTATATTGCTATTATATTAAATGAGATAATAACTCAAAATAACACACAGCAAATATATATAATTGGTGGCTACTTAGTCTTTCCCTTCTAGAAGATTAATTAAAGTCTCTATTTTTTCAAAAACTTCATCATAAGTAACAATCTGTACACCTTGAAAATTATAACGTTGGAGTTCAAAAGATCGCTTTTTATCACTATCAGATAGTTCACTGATTGGTAACCGTTCACACGATAAGAAACGCTACAGTCAAAAATGGGTTACTGAGGTGGTAGATTAAGAGGCATGGATGAAAACTGCCTCGCCTACGG
>NZ_JBALEQ010000122.1:0-75053 GCF_036917775.1 Nostoc sp. | reverse complement strand
GGCGGATGCTTTCAGGCTGACAAGATAATATTTTTAACCTCTAATTCCATTTGGTCTGCTTTCTCTCATATCGCTTTTAGTCTAAACTCCAGTTGGTAAAGGCAATGCTGGAAATGTTCTAATCAATGCTGCTGGGGATATTGCTTTCACAAATGGTAGTCAAATCAATGCTGCGACATTTGGACAAGGAAATGCAGGTAACGTCACCGTTAATGCTGGCGGGAAATTCTCTCTTCAAGGGATAACTCCCAATGGTTTTAACTTTGACACTGGGATTTTTAGCATAGTCGCAACAGATGCAGGATTCACAGGTAAAGGTGAAGGCGGTAATATTAACGTTACAGCCCGTGATTTATCCCTCAATGGTGCAGCTTTATCTACTGGTAGCTTGGGAGATGGAAATGCCGGAGATATTAACATTAATTCAAGTACTGTACTATTAGATAATAAAGCAGCTATTGCTGCTGTAACTAATTCTGGTGATGGTGGAAATATTAGCTTAACTGCAACAGATTTATTGCTATTGCGTCGTAACAGCAATATCAGCACAACTGCGGGGTTAGCTAAATTAGGTGGTGATGGCGGTAACATCAATATTAATGCTAAATTCATCGTCGCCATTCCCAAAGAAAACAGCAACATTAGCGCAGACACCTTTGAAGGACGCGGTGGAAATGTCGAAATTAACTCGCAAGGTATTTTCGGTATCGAAGCGCAGACAAAGCCAACTGAAAAAAGTGATATTACGGCCAGTTCGGAACTAGGCGTTTCTGGTGTCATAAACATTAACGCACCCGATACCAGTTCCATTCAAAATAGCTTCACCGAGTTATCCCCAGTCATCGACACCAACGCACTCATCGCCAATAGTTGCATTTCACGCGGCACTAAGCGGCAAGAAAACTCTTTTACCATCACAGGTTCTGGTGCTTTGACTCCTAATCGTCCTGGGGTTTTGGTTTCTAACTACACAACTGGCGAGGTGAGAGGTGTAGAAACTACATCTCGTCCTTGGAAGAAAGGCGATGCAATTATCGAACCACAAGGATTATATCGGCTGAATAATGGACAATTGCTATTGAGTCGAGAATGTTCTAATTAGTGTTGATTCGCTAAAATCAAAACAAACTGGAAAAATCTGACTATGGTAGCCATCCCTCAGCAACCGCCAAAAATGACCATTGAGGAATATTTTGTATGGGAACTCCAGCAAGAACTTCGTTACGAATATGTCAACGGCGAAGTTTTTGCAATGACAGGTGGTACAATTCCCCACAATGATATTGCACTTAACTTTTACACAGCTTTACGCCCACATTTACGGGCTAGAGGTTGTCGAGTGAATGTGTCGGATGTAAAAGTACAAGTTACTCCTCAAAGTCCTTATTATTATCCTGATGTTATCGTCAGTTGCGACCCTCAAGACCTGAATGCCCGCAAATTTATTCAAAACCCGAAAATTATTGCCGAAGTTCTCTCCCCAAGTACAAGCGGGAAAGATAGGGACGAAAAATTTACCAATTACCTGAAAATTTCCTCTTTACAAGAATATTTATTGATAGATTCGGAAAAAATTTCCGTCGAACGCTACTGTCGGGGAGAGGGCAAAATGTGGCTTTATTATCCCTACACTGAGGGAGATATGATTACCCTATCCAGCATCGAATTTGAGTTGGCGATCGCAGCACTGTATGAAAGTGTTATTTTTGAAGCAGAAGAATAGCTTGATTTATAGTGCGATCGCTTTTTCTGTAGATGTGCTTCAAAATGGTTGATAGCGGACTGAAAAATTAAAGCCATTATCTTGCAGTGAAGTACCGCGATCGCTTGTGCCCACAAATGGTATACCATAATCTGCACGCAATACCAAGCCGTTAAAAGGTTGCCAGTTTAAGCCGAAACCAATGCTAGCAATGGTTTGTGGATTGGCATTAATACCGCGATTATTCCAAGCTGTGCCGATATCAAAAAAGGGTATTAGTTGTAAAGTTTCCACATTCGATGCTAAGGGAATACGAACCTCCACACCTCCAACTACCCCATTGTCAGCAACAATTTGATTTTGACTATAGCCGCGCACTGTATCAACTCCACCAATACTGATTTTTTCCAGCGAAAGTAAGGAATCAGGAGTAAGTTGAGTGTTAACTTTAGCCAACATCAATATGCGGGGAGATAGCCGTTGCACCCATTGAAATTGTCCTACCCAGGAGAAAAAACGCCCATCAGTACCAGTATCATTGATAGTTGGATCAATTGCATCGATGCCAAAACTAAATTGCGATCGCGCCGCTAAGACACTGTTAGCATTACGTTGTAACCAATCTTGCGAAAAACGAATTACCGTAACTCTTGATTGCCCATCTTCGGGCCCTTCAGTAAACGAGAAGGGAATATCATTGAGGATGTAGGTTTGACTGCGCCGTAAATCGAATGCCAACGAGAGAGCAAATTCGTTGTTTGGCGTGTGGGTTAACGGTTGACGGATATTAAAAGAAAGGGTTTCGGCTTCGCTGCGGATATTTAAGTCACGAAATTCGCTTTCAATAATCCGGCTAGCACTGTTACTATAGCGGACACCAATAGTTCCATCTAGGGCGTTAAAGGGAATAGAATAATTGATATTGTAAATATCTAACCCTTCACTAGCAGCATATTCAGCACTGAATTTATCTCCAAACCCTAAGAAATTATCGTGAGCAATAAAAACACTCCCTTGTTCTGAACCAACGCTAGGTGATTGGTTATTTGCAAAGTTCACCCCAGCATGGAATGGTGGCGATTCGGTAATTGTCACCTGTAAAATATTGCTACCTGGGGTGCTACCTGCGGTTAACTCGGCATTGACTCGTTCAATTACGGGGTCAAGTTGTAATAATTGCAGCGCTTCTTCGAGACGTTTTTGGTTTAAAGGCTTACCCGCCAGGCGTGCAATTCGGGAACGCACATAAGCAGTTTGCAATCTTTGTAACCCTAAAATGGAAATTCCTTCAAGTTCGCCTTCCACAACTTGGATTTGCACAACACCGCTAGCGATATCTTGATTGTTGGGAATAAATGCACCACTGCTGATATAGCCATTATCAACATAGAGTTTGGTGATTTGCGATCGCAGTTGCAATAATTGCTCAAATGTGACGTTTGTATTCTCTAAGGGTTGTTTTAACCTGATGATTTCATCTTTTAAAACAGAATAGCCTGTAATTTTGATTTCTTTGACCAAGAAACTTTCGCCGCTAGGAAAAGTGGTATTGGGTTGATTTTCCTGCTGGCGTGATGGGAATATAGGAACAGTTTGTGCAGGTGGTGTGGGAGTAATACTTGGTGATGGTTGAGAAATGGTTTCTTCCACTTTCCCTGGTGTATCAGGGGGAATTGTTATTCCAGAAGGGGGTGTCGATTGGGCAAATACTGCGATTGGAGTAATGGTGATGCAGGAAACTAATATTAAAAAAAGATTTTGAAATTTAAGACAGGAACTCATTATTTATATATGATGTGTAAAACGTGTAAAAGCTAGTGATAGTGTCTAAAAATTTGCCAGTCGCCATCGGATATCTGAGAGGATAAAATACCTAGATATCTAACCCTATTTGATTTTTGAATAAAACTCAGTATATTTTTATTCCTTCTTAATTTTTCTCACTTAAGAGTTTCATTTTTCAATAAATAATCCAGCAAACGTAATGTTAATAGAGCCTTTATAATTGTGTTTATAGATTTCAACTTAGAAAATAATATTTATTATTTAATTAAAATACCATAATAGTTTTCTTAATGATTGCACTTTTATGCAATCATCAAGAAACCATTTGGAAATCCCTAATATTATCGATATTCGCCTCCGTGACCATAAAAAGTTATTCCATAAGTGCTGCAAAGATTAGCTTCATACATCAGATCATAAGTGCCATCGCTATAAATGGCTTTAACATCATATTTACATTGATTGCTGCTATTGCTAAATGTAATCATGTCAAATGAACCGTTAACAATATCTGAATTGAGAATATTATCATTCCAATATCTAGATTTTGCTGAGGATACATACAGTGCAGTGATCTCTAACTCATTGTTGTTGTAAATCAAGAAATCACGGAGATCATTTGCAAGAGCATTTTGAATAGCTAATGGGACTATTGGGAATGCCAAAGTTGTTACTAAAACAGTATTTTGAACTAGTTTAGAAAGCATAATCAACCTCTCAATATGAGTTAATAAAGATTACAAAATTTTTATCCGCAAGGTTAATGAATTGATGCTTTTTGTGTTTTTTGATTCATTAACCGTTTCTTTAATACTCAGATTAAGGGAAAGGAACTAGGCAAGGCATTCACCATTTATGCACATATACGTGCCTAATTTATATAGTGCGATCGCATAATAGTACCTGTTATCTTGCAGAAAACTGCATATAGGATTTTGTAATGTTGCTCATCAAAAATATAAATATGTCTCACGCAGTCGTTCCCGCTTTCTTGGCTCGACTTTATCCAAAATTAAGAACTCGGTTTTCTTTATCCAGCAAAAACCCTGGCTTTTTGGCAAATAGTTTTTCCACAAATTATCCAATCTTGTAGGGTGGGCAAGATGAGCGCCCAGTTTATGTGGCGCTCATCTTGCCCGCCCCACAATCAATAATTGTATTTTTTTATTTGGAAGTTCCTAAATTTTGCAGTCAGCCCGTTTTTATGAAGGGAGGACGATTACAAAGGTTAAATGTCAACTTTAAAAGTTTTAGGGGCTGTAGAGATAAATCCAGAATGTTCAATGACTGTCAACTTTCGCTAAATTGGAAAAAGGAAAACTCAAGGAAATCTTAAATGTCAGCACAATTGTTACTGGTGGATGATGAACCAGGTATACGGGAAGCCGTGAAAGACTATTTGCAAGAGAGCGGTTTCAGCGTTCAAGTCGCCAGTAACGCCCTTGAAGGTTGGGAATGGATGCAGATGAATACACCTGACTTAGTGATATCGGATGTCATGATGCCCCAAGTGGATGGCTATCAGTTCCTCAAGCAACTGCGAGAAGACCCCCGCTTCCAAGCACTGCCGGTAGTATTTTTAACTGCTAAGGGTATGACTGGCGATCGCATCCAAGGCTATCATGCTGGTGTTGATGCCTATTTACCCAAACCCTTTGATCCTGATGAGTTAGTGGCTATAGTCGAAAATTTACTAGCCCGCCGCGATGCTAAGGCTAAAACTACAGGAGATGACGCTGAAACACCCGATCTTGCTGAATTAGCCAATCAGATTGCCCAAATTAAAGCATTATTAACCCAAAGAAATGCCATTTCCCAATCGCCAGCCCCTTTTAAAATTGATTTGACTCCTAGAGAACAAAGTGTTTTAAACTTGGTCGCTGAAGGGTTGATGAATAAAGAAATCGCCCGTCGTTTGGAAACCAGCGTCCGCAATGTAGAAAAGTACGTCAGCCGTTTATTTAGTAAAACTGGCACTAATAGCCGTACAGAGTTAGTTCGTTTTGCTCTAGAACACGGTCTGGCTAAATAGGTATTGGGCATGGGGCAAAAGAGGCAGAGGTGCAGGGGGCAAAAGAGACAGAGAGGCAAGGGGGCAGGGGAGAAAATGAATTACCTCTTTCTCCTCTGCTCCCTGCTCCCTTGCTTCTTCCTTATCTCCCTCATCTTCCCCTGCCTCCTGCCTCTGGGTAATTAGTAATAGGTAACTGGCTGCCAAACCATAACCTAATACTGGTAATAGATAAAACATAAGTATTTCAGCAGATCAGGCACTTAGCTAAAGTAAAAAGCTAAAAGCAAGGTTATTTTATGTTTACTTTGGTCTTTTAGGTTTTTATTGGATTTGCGCCTGTTGTCCAATTTCCCATCTGTAAAGACACAGGTTTTTTCTTCCTGCAATTTGATAAAAACTCGGTAAAATGCACCCGGTTGAGTTGACTCTCAGATTCTACCAGTACCCTTTGCTACAAAGTTTTTTAATAGAGGAAACTGTTCCTGGGACTTTGTGCTGCTAAATAAGACTTTCACAAAGTAGAAATCACAATATTTTGATGAATTCTACTTGCTGCTTAGTTTTTATTGCAACGGGGCTATGGGATCAACATTTGATTTGATGCCCAATTAATGCTTCTCATTACTTAAATTACACCTTTAAGTTGGTGGATTTTCAGCAGCATTACGCAAGCGCATAAGCTGACGTCGCATTTGAGGTGAAGCTTTAAACTCAGACACTTCCTGCGCTTTAACGGACGCTTGTAGCGTCTCTAGAAAGTCATCAGAACCTTCGGTTAAAGCATCAAGTAGCACTTGTAAGAGTTGCTCGCGATCGCTCAATAGACTCTTTTCCTCAATCAACCGGAATTTGAGATGGATTTCGCACTCATAAACACCTACTTCGAGATTATTTATCTGGCGTGGTAATGCTTTGGAGTTCATAACTATTGAGATTCCTTTACTTGGTTGTCATGAGGGTAAGGAGGTAGATGTCCAGCAAAAATTCTTTATATCTCTTTTGAATCCAAAGTGCTTGAATTAAGAATTTTTCTTCATCAATCACTTTTGTAATCCATTTCACTCTCCTGTGTTTTATTTACAAGCTAAATTTTCACTGTCTAGATTTTGATGTTCCTGTGCCAGATGTAGCTTATGGTAAGCCATAACTATTATTCAGTTTTTAAGATTCTACACAATAAAGTTTCTGTAAGAAGTTGTTCAACCTTTTTAAAGCTTTTTACATCAACTTTATGTGAACGTCAATAACAGTTGGACTTGTTACTTTAATTTTAGTGTTTATACGTAAGTAAAATCGCTTAATTTTTTTGAACTTATTACAGCCAGAGGTCGATGTAGCACTATTCAGTAAAATTACTTGATGTACGTTTTTTGCAATAGAAAATTCCGAAGAAATTGGTGAGCAGAATTATTAAGGTAAAAACTTTTGTTCTCTAGAAAAAAATGTACACAGATCAAATTATTCCTTGTGAGTGCTTTATCTTACTGGCTTTTAGGCTTTATGAGTAAGAAAATCCTAGCAGTAGTTAAGATTCACACACCACTTTATTTGTTTGTATACCCTAAATGAAAAAGTAATTTTTACAGAAAAATAATTGGACTACTGTCAGTACTAGCTGCTAAATGTGTCTTCAACTTATAACAGAAGTAGTAAGTTAACCAGTACAGGTGATATTTTTACTTATGCTCATTCAATATACCCTTTTGAAACTGCGTTCAAAGCTTGTAAATTGAGAGCATTCAAGCTTGAATATAGCGTTTACAATAATTTCAGTGTAATCCACCCAAATCTTACACCCTTTTATGGATAACCCGATGCTGCTCAAGTCCACAACCCGTCATGTCCGCATTTTTGCAGGCGAAATTGACCGGGATGGCGACCTAGTTCCAAGTCAACAGGTCTTAACGTTAGATATTGACCCAGATAACGAATTTAACTGGAATGAAGACGCGCTGCAAAAAGTTTATCGAAAATTTGATGAACTAGTAGAAGCATCCAGTGGCGCAGACCTCACGGATTATAATTTGCGCCGTGTGGGGTCAGACTTAGAGCATTATCTGCGATCGCTCCTGCAAGGCGGCGAAATCAGCTACAATCTGTCTGCGCGCGTTACCAACTACAGCATGGGAGTCCCCCAAGTTGCAATTGACGACAAACAAGTAAGCTAAAAAGTTGCTAGGAGTCCGGCTGAACCCTTCCGACAATTCAAGCAACTCATCAGCAAAAGCCGACGAAAAATCCCCCTTACCGACGTGGAAGGGGGAATATCATCCGGTACTTTTGCCAAAACTATATTTGCTATTCTTAATTCTTAATTAAAGTTAATTGTTGCTATCCTACTTATAAACTAAATAAATGCCAACATTCTCTGCCTCTTGATGATGCGATAATTCAGCAAAAGCTTGGGGCACAGTTATGGTTGGGTTATGCTTTGTTAACAGGGTTGGAGCTAGTTGCTTTGGCGATTGAGAGTCACAGAGCAATAGAAGCTATGATGAGGCTGGAGGGTTGACTTAGAAGCGTGTTTTTTAGATAAGTTAAGTATTAGCACCTGCTGATATCCGCCAGCTAAAATCATCATCTAAAGTCTGGGTATGTCAATTTTAAGAAAGATGAGCGGTCTAGATTGTCCCTAATAATGCTGTTAAAGAAATTGCCAATCGCTGATCGGTGCGAAAATTATGGAAAATGACGCGGCAACGCTCTACTGTCCAAATGAAAATTGTCAGGCTGCCAACCCCCTGACTCACAAGTTTTGCCAGCGATGTTCCACGCCCTTACCCAAAAATTATCTCTGGGCTGTGGTAGATGGCCCAAGTGTGGGTAGCCCTGGAGAAATATTAGCCGATCGCTATTTAGTCGTTGATAAATTTATTCTTTTAGATACGAAACCTGGTTTCTTAGCGCTAACACCTGAGTTAGAGAATTTACAGCCTCTAAGAGCTTACCTGAGACTCATTCCCTATCGCTTACACGTACCACAGGTATATGGAGTCATTTTTATAGCTGACGGATCTTCCCAGGAAAGAGAAATATTACTCTTAGAAAAACCGCCACTATTTAAACCGCCACTATTAGTAGATGACACAATCCAAGTGTGTTTGGGCAGCGAGTTAACCACCGCTTGGCGTGATGCAACATCGATGCGCCAACTCAATTGGTTATGGCAAATAGCTCATCTGTGGCAACCTCTAGCAAGTGAAGGTGTTGCTTCTAGCTTGCTTGACTCATCTGTATTACGGGTAGAAGGATCGTTAGTGCGGTTGTTGGATTTGCGTTTCGACAGCGAAATATCACCAGAATTGCCGCAGTTAGGTGAATTTTGGCAGCAGTTGGTACATGAAGCCAAACCAGCCATAACTGAATTTGTTGAGCAGGTTAGCCTTTCTTTAATTCAGGGAGAGATTAACTCAACTGACCAATTGATTACAGTTTTAGATCAGGGACTGGCTGGGTTAGGGCGATCGCAAACGCCTACGATCAAAATTATCACCAAAACCGACACTGGCCCAAGTCGCCAACGCAACGAAGATGCCTGTAGCCCTCCCAGTGGAACTCTGATCAGCAAACCACCCCAGCCAACAGCTTTAGCAATCGTCTGTGATGGCATCGGTGGTCACGAAGGTGGCAATGTCGCCTCAAATTTAGCCATTGAAACGATCCAGCAGCAGGTACAGCAATTAACAAAAGTTCCCTACGACCACATAGACCCCTCACTACTGCTGAATGACCTAGAAAAAGCAGTGGCAATTGCCAATGACAAAATTAGTCAGCGCAATGACAGTGAAAATCGCCAAGGGCGGCAGCGCATGGGCACGACTTTAGTCATGGCATTGCCTGTTGCACACGAAATGTACATTACCCATGTAGGTGATAGTCGTGCTTACTGGATTACCCGCCAAGGCTGTTATCAAGTTACTCTTGATGATGATGTCGCTTCCCGCGAGGTGCGGCTAGGCTATGCCATTTACCGCGATGCTGTACAACAAAGTTCTGCTGGCTCTCTCGTCCAGGCTTTGGGTATGGGGCCCAGCACTTCATTGCATCCCACCTCGGCACGGTTTATGCTCGACGAAGATGCGATTTTTCTGCTCACATCCGATGGTTTGAGTGATTTTGATCGGGTGGAGGAATACTGGGAAACAGAAATTTTGCCAATTCTAGTTGGGGAAGCAAACATCGCCAATGTTGCCGATAGATTAATCGAAATCGCTAATACTAAAAACGGACACGATAATGTCACCATCGCTTTAGTTCATTATCAAGTCCAATATTGGGAACCAGAAATTACCATCAAAGCCTTCATTCCAGAGAGTTATTCTGCCAAAACTGTTGATTTGGCATCCAGGGCAACAGATGCAACCCTTTTAGGTAGCCCAAACCACAAAACTCAGGTGATTCCCGACACTGAACCTGCTAAAAATCGCCAATTACCGCTACAGTGGATTGTTCCTTTAATAATTGTGGTAATAGCAGGCTCTTTAGGATTGTTGGTGAAGGAATTGCAATCGCCATCAGGCTTATTTCCATTTCTTCCCAATCCCACAGCAACTCAAAAGCCTACCACCCAAGCAACACCCGTAGCGCGATCGCTTGATAACCTTTCTCCTGGCTGGGTAATTCAAACCAACAAGGAAATCCCCTTGAGAAATAAACCATCGCTTCCCCCTGGAGCATTTTTACAAGTTATCAACACAAATCCAAATCCCAACCCTGCTTCTGGAAATCTTTCGGTTTCTATGCGAGTCTGTCCAAGCAAAAACACGCCAACTCCAGCTAATACTAATAAACCAGCAGTAACTTCCTCAGTTCCACCCAATTTGAAACCTTTACCGGAACCAGTATTGCTGGACTTATCCCAACTAAAACGCTTTGGTGTATCTGTCTTACAATCAGATGTAGCAAATCCCTGTTCCACCGTCACGCAACCGCCAGCTACTCCATCATCTGACACCAGTCCAACTTAATCAAATACTCGATAAACTGGTAAAAACCTGGAATAATAACAAGTAACAATCAAAGTAAAAAACTTACAAGGTCAAAAAATAGAAAATTTTCACCTTGAAGAATTGTTATTTTAAATTATCAAGAAAGGCAGGAGGACGTTCGGCGATCGCTCAGTCGAGCCGCAGAGGGCAGTTCTTCTTGAAGAAAAACTACCTGATGTTCGTGGACTTGCTTGCCGCCGGCGCTATCCTACCTCCTGCCTCCTTCCATTGTTTTTAGCTTTGAGTTTTATGAATCCATGCCATCCCTGAATTTGGCGATCGCCCGTCTCTTAAACACTGGCACTGACAACTTCGCCATTTGGGTGGTCAAGGCTCCCTATCCCAGTGGCTACGTTTTACGTGACTGTGTATGGCCTGTTGAACTCAATCAAGTCTGGCAAGAATGGCAGCAGATGTTTGCTGGCCATAGTCGGCTAGATATTTCCCCAAACTCAACATCTCAAAAGTCGAACCAATTCTCCATCGATTTGATTTCGCCGCCTTCTGGTCAAACCACTGGGCCTTACAGCAGTCGTCTGATGCAATACTTGGGAATGAATTTATGGCGGTGGGTATTTGACGGGCAAATTCTCGGTAGTCTAGAACGCAGTCGTGGGATTGCTATGGGTCAGCATACACGTTTGCGCTTTCGGCTAGAAATTCGTGACCCTGATCTGATCGCTCTCCCTTGGGAAATTATGCAGCGTGAACCTGGTCAATCAGCAATGTCTCTCTCCCAAGATTTGCTATTTAGTCGTACCAGCAGCGAAGTTGACCCATTACCGTATTTGCGAACTGACCAGGCTTTAAGTATTTTGCTGGTTTTAGGTCATGATGAAAAGCTGCAACTAGAACAAGAAGCGGCTATTTTACAGCAAAGTCTTGTAGATACACCTGGGGACGGTAATTCTCAAAGATATGCACCTTGTATAGTAAATAAACTTATACAACCAACTCCACAAGAGTTGATTCAAGAATTAGAAACCAAAGTATATAACGTTTTCTTTTACGCTGGACATGGTTTGCCAGGAGCAGATGGAGGATTACTGTTTTTGCGACCAGATATGCCCTTGAATGGGATAGAATTGGCGCAAGTTTTGACCCGTACAGGTGTGAAACTAGCACTTTTCAACGCCTGTTGGGGCGCACAACCAGCTGCTATCAATCATCAAGCCATACCTGCCAGTAGTTTAGCCGAAGTACTGATTCGTCATGGTGTACCTGCCGTTTTGGGGATGCGCGATGAAATCGCCGATCACGAAAGCCACAGTTTTATTCAAGCGTTTACTGAAGCTTTGCGATCGCACAAACCCATAGATGAAGCCGTATCACTGGCTAGGCAAGAGTTATTAACACTGTATAAATTTAATCAACCCGCTTGGACTTTACCTGTTCTCTACCTGCATCCAGATTTTAATGGCGAACTCATTAAAAATCTAGATGAAGGTATTACCGAACTGCCAGACACAGCCATTCCTGATATCGGTTCACCGCTTCCGACTGCTTCGTTGCGATCGCTCACTCCCAAAGGTAAAACCTGGTTGTTGCGTTATGGAGTTACCCGTATTGGTCGCACGAAAGATAATGATATTGTCATCGCCGAACCATCTGTATCCAAACGCCACGCCGAAATCTTCTGCCGTAATACTCTTACTGATGCTACATTGGTACGAACTTATTATTTGCAAGATTTTTCCACTTATGGTACAACCTGGTTTTTAGGCCCTAATGGATGGCAACAAATCCTCCGAGAGGAAGTACCACTGAAATCGGGAATGCAGTTAAAGTTTGGAAGTGCTAGAGGTGAAACCTGGGAGTTTATTATTGAAGACTCCTAGTATAGCTATTGCATAAGTAAATTTTCATGCTTAACATCAGCTTTTAAAATCTATTTTCCCCAGAGAAAAAATCAACTATTTTTGCGGAAATCTCTTGTAAGGAATTGTAGTTGTCAATACCACCAAATAATCGGGAGACAATAAAAAATGGCTAAAAAAATTAATGGCTCAGACACCTTCTCTTCTTTGCCATCTCAAGTAGATTTAGATTTATTAGAAGCGCTACTAGAACCAGACGATGCTACCTATCCCTGGAATCCAGCTGATGAAGAATCAGAAGCTTATTTTCAGGAATTAGAACAACAGTTTGGAATGCAAGATTTACTTGAGGAAGAACTGACAACGCGATCGCAAGATTTTTATAGCAATCTGGATACACTTTGGTCTAATATCTCCCTTACGTCAAGCTATAATGACAATTCCCAACAGGCACTAGTGCTGAATCTTCAAGAAACACTACGTAGAACTTTTGCTGCCTGTATCCCCCAAACATTGCTCAATACCATTGCCCAGAGAGCTGCTGAGATTTTTGCTGCCCAGCAATCAATGGGTGAACAATTAGTTGAGTGCGTTCAGACAGTGTTACCAACTTGGGGAACAGAGGATCTTTTAGTTTTAGCTCGTCCTTTTGCTTACGCCATGCGAAGTAGCGAATCAAAAAACGCGGCATCTGCCATAAGTAATCTTAACAATAGCGAGTGGACAGCTTTATCAGAAGTAGAGAAAGCAAAGGTCACTTTAGCGATCGCTTCTTATGCTTTTACTCAACTCAACCAGTCTCAGTCTGAACTATAAAATCGGTAATCAGTGAAAGTTGATCGGTAACGGCCAATAGAAAAAGTAGAGAAAGCCAAAATCTTTTCATCATGCGCTGTGTTCGCATAGCCCACGCTTTGTAATCGCTATACGTTCAGCGTCATCTCTTGCGAAGATGTTGATTTACATTATGCAGAGGCGCAAAAAAGAGTCGAAAATCAAGACTTTTGTAAGAAGTTAAAGGATTTTTATTTTTTAGGCATAGTTATCCCAGAGTAAATTTACAATACGCTTATTTTCTAACTAGGCCATCTATCCAAAGATATAAATATTCAAATTATCCCTTGCTCCCCCTGCTCCTCCTGCTCCTCTGCTCCTCTGCTTCCTGATTCCAGCTTCTTCATCTCTTATTTTGGGCCTAGAAATCGGGTAGCGAAATTTTGCGATCGCGTAGGTGATAGCGCCCTGGCCTTGAGGATTGCCGCCATCAAAAAGGCGTAAGATAACACCCCAACAACTACCAACAGCAAGGCATTAATGGATCCTGTCGCATTCCACAGAGCATGGAGCGCAGCAGCACTAAGATAACCAATAGAAAGAATTTGCCAACTTCTACTGGGCTTGAGAACAGCCAACCCGATAAAATAGCCCAGGTAGCCACTATAAGCCATGTGTCCCGCTACAGAGCCTAAAATTCTCGGAATTAGCAGTTGTAAACCCGCTAGTTGACCAGCAGCGCCTATGCCTACCTGCTGTGCAATATCGGGCACATATTGTCCAAGAGTTTCCAATAGAGTGAAACCCACAGCAGAAGCCGTTCCCAGGAGAATACCATCTAGGGGTTCCCAAACGCCGATCCTTTCCCGCCAAGGCGAAGATAACATTCTACCGATGGCAAATGCCCCTAACACAGGTAATGCCTTAAGTAATTCCTCCATCAACCCAGCACCAAAAAACATCCGTACCAGTAACTCTGTGAAGGTGGTAGATTCTTGGGGTGAGGGCAAGTTTCCCGGAAGAATACCGCGAAACACGAAAATAAATAGATCCAACAGTGGACTGAGTAAAATCAACGTTGTACTCAATGCCGCACCCATTAGCACCCACCAAGGCTTTTGTTTACCGCAAAGTTGGTAAACAAAATAGTAGGCAGCGAAGGCAATATAAGTTGCAACGATAATTTGATTAGCTTGGGGCTGACCGACTGTAGCAAACATTAACACTACAAAGATTACGGTCAGTATTCCCGGTACGAGATAAGCTTTCCGAGTTAAATCTTTACCAGTAGAAATAATCGGGAAAAGCTGAGTGAAGCTAACAGAATCTGGCTGCTTTAATTGCGTGTGTCCGTGGTAGTTTGTTGCCGAAGGTAATGGTGTAACTTGGTTAACGGTTGTGGCTGGAGCTTGGTAAGTAAATTCGTACTCAAAAACGTATTGCGGACCATCAGCACCTAGAGAAATGCGATCACCTGGGTGCAATTCCTGACATTCATACAAGCGTTGTCCATTCAAATAAGTACCATTAGCACTATTTAAATCACAAAGCACCCAGCTGAATTTGCTATCTGGCGATAAAGAGAGGGGACGAACCACCGCATGACGACGAGATACCATCCGGTACATCATGGCATCCAAGACAACTTGGCAGCTGGGGTCGCGTCCAATTACCATCTCTTTGCTGGGGGGCAGCGAGTAGCGAGATTCTGATCCAGAAGCTGCCCCATTACCAGACACTAGCCGCAGAAATGCATTATGTCTTGCGTTTTTGCCTGTCATCGAGTTAGTGTGCGTTTCTAAACTAATTCTTCTTCATATAATTTGGCAGCAGGACTAACCTTAGCCACATTAACAGCAGCATTGCTAAATCCACTATAGCTTCACTTACTGCTAAGAAATTTAAAATTCTAGAAGGGAAATTTCAAATTGTTTCACCTAATGTTAATAAGTATTCCATGTACTGAGAGTTTGTCCTAAATAAGCTTGTCATGCGGATGAATCAGACTATATGGTTTGTCTGCTTTTGACATCCTAGCGGTAAATTTCATCCAAAGCAATTTATCAAAAAACAGTAGTTTTTACTGCATTTAGTTTCATTTAGAAAATATATAATTTCTGGTGGTCTGTTGCGAGCTAGTATGGTCTTCTTCCAAAGGGAGAGGGTTAGCGCTTTTCCTTCTCTACGAGAGGCCGCGCCCTAAGCAAAGCTATGCCGCAGGCTTTACAGAACGCTCTGCGAACGCAAAGCGTCTTGGTAAAGAAGGGAGTTTCCCCATGAGTAATCGAGCGTCCGTATGAGTGTCACCTTAAAGGTCAGCTGTTTTTGACACATTACAGCACTAACTCGGCGATAATGTATCATTTCATGATAGCAAGTTAACAAAGTGTAATGCACTGAACACTTTTATTCTGTAATTAAAGCAGATTAAATTCTGCGATCGCTATGGGAAAGTTTTTGCTTTCATGTCCTGGGCGACTGAGTTTAATCAGGGCAAAACGCTGTAAGGGCGTTAAAGCTTCCCAATGTTGCAGTGTCAGGTTTACACCTATTTCTTGAGCTTTTTCCTGGAGGCTAGGTGGTACAGCGCTAGAGTCTAGCCATACAGGATGTAGCTCGATGGGTAATTCTGTAGCTGGTATACCCGTGCGTTGTAAAATTAATTGTTGGATATTTTCACGGTAAGACTGAATTTCAGTTTCTGTTGTACAAGGTAAATCGACTAAAGCTTGACGCTCGGCTGTAGTCATTTGATTCCAATCAGACAATTTTAGCTTAATGCCACAAGTATCTAAATTGCAGCGCACCTGCATCGGGATACAACGCAGGGAATCAACAAATTCTGCTTCAAATTGAAAAAAATTTGTCATAGTCAAGTATTCAAACTTCGATTATTTAAAATTAACGATTTTATACGATAAATAGTTTTTTATATTTCAGTTACACAAATTGGTAATTAAAAATAAGACTTAAGTAGCGATCGCACGTTAATAATTTATCCAAAATGGAGTTTTATTTGTTCTTAATTATCCCGTATACTCTATTGTTTTTGGGTAGATTCAGACTAAACTATATCTCCCTAAATATTATACCCGAAAACATCTTAATCAAGCTCTATTGTTAACGAGTATTTCTGTCATTACTGAGCCGAATTATCAAGTAACTAATTGAGAGGGCGAGAATAGCAATTCCTAAACCAATTATATCAATACCTGAAACTTTTTCTAAATCAAGAATGATAATTTTTCTGGCAACGGCAATTAAAGAAGTGACAATAACTAATTCAACTTGAAAAACGTGCTTTCGCAAATAAGCTGTGATATTTTCTAAGATTTCTAAAGCGATTAAAATATTCAAAAACAGCCCAAAAATCTTATACAAGGTTGTGTTAAACTTAGCGTAAGGAGCTGTCAATAACTCTTTAAAAATAAAAACTGCTAAGTCTCCGATCGCAACCAAAATTACAACTACCATAAAAATAGATAGAACTTTAGAAACTAGCACCTCAATGTTTTCAATGATGTGCATGAAGTTCTCATCTTTGGTAGCTCCAAGAATTTGCCTCATTAACTTTTTCATTTGCTGCACCTGATTTTTAAATAAAAGAAAATCCTATAGATAAATCTAGAGGATTAAAAAAAAGATGATTTTTAAGTTTACTATCTGATTTTTATTCTTTCCCATAGCTTAACTCGGTGCTAGTAAAACCTCTGCTTACTAGAAATCTAGCCTCTTTATATATAGTAGTTGCTATGAGTCAAGAGTAGAGAGCCATAAAAATTTATAATCACTATTAGTTATTTATTATTGACTAAATTACCTATTAGTGATTGATTGTTAATTACCTCTTTATAAATACACTTTGCAGCTTACCATTGTGATGACTGGAGTTGATAATCTTTGACTGCAACTTCTACAGAAATTGGAATCAGCTGCACAGCACAGGCTTTTAATTCTGGTTGCAGCGAATCTGGGCAAGATTCTGGATGGGTGAGGGCGTTAGCTTCGGCATTATCAGCCCACAATGAACCCCAGTGCATAGGGACAAAAACTGTACCCGGTGCGATCGCTTTTGTCACTTTAGCAGGAAATTGAGCTTTACCACGACGCGATCGCACTTGCACACACTGGTTATCTAAAATACCTAATTTTGCAGCATCACGGGGATGAATTTCGATAAACGGTTCGGGGTGCATTTTGCAAATTTTTTCAATGCGACCGGTGCGTGTCAGGGTGTGCCAATGTCCGTAAAGTCGCCCATTCGTTAGCACAAAAGGATAATCTGGGTCTGGTGGTTCTGCCAATCCCTTTGAGTAATATGCCCCAAATTGAGCGCGTCCATCAGGGGTATGAAAGCGTAAATCAGTGTAGAGCCGTTTTCCTGTTCTGAGTGTATGGTACTTACGCTGCTTCTCAGCTTCTTTGTCAGAAAAAGTTTCTTCTTCTGGCTGAGAACTTAAAATTCCTGTCTCAGTATCGATAAATAGTGATTCTACTTTCTTTTCTGGGTAAGGCCATTGAGTTGAGCCTTGTGTCAATTGCTCATGACTGATACCTGTCATATCGCAAGGGCGATTTTGAGTTAATTGGACGAATTCAGCATAAACCTCAGCCGAGTTAGCAAAGGCGAACTCTTTTTCAAAACCTAATCTGCGTCCAACTTCGGCGAAAATTTCCCAATCTGCCTTAGCTTCTCTTGGCGGTTGGCGGAATGCTTGACACAAAGTTACCACCCGTTCGGAGTTTGTCATCACACCAGTTTTTTCACCCCACTGGGCTGCTGGTAGCAAAACGTGAGCATAGGCAGAGGTTTCTGTGGGATAATAAGCATCTTGGTAAATGGTAAAAGGCGATCGCAACAACGCCTTCTTAGTTCGCTCCAAATCTGGCATACTTACAGCTGGATTAGTAGCTGCAATCCACAATAACCCGACAGCATCATTTTCCAAGCCAGTAATCATATCCCAAGCAGTCAAACCGGGATTGGGTGAAATCTGTCCTGGTTTAAGTCCCCAAAATTCCTCAACTTCTGCCCGGTGCTGGGGATTTTTCACTACCCGATAACCAGGTAATAAATGCGCCAAACCACCGGCTTCCCTTCCTCCCATTGCGTTTGGTTGTCCGGTAAGGGAAAAAGGGCCAGCCCCAGGTTTGCCGATTTGTCCAGTCATCAGATGCAGGTTGATGATAGTTCTTACCTTGGCTGTCCCTTCTGACGATTGATTTACACCCATTGACCACAAAGACAGTACTCGTTGTGATTTCCCCCAATAGTGTGCTGCTGTTTCTAAATCTTCAATACTGATTCCGCATTGACGGGCCACGACTTCCGGCGGATAGTGGCGAATCACCTCAGCATAAGCCGGAAAGTTACTGGTGCAGTCGTCCATGAACATGGTATCGATGTAGTTCCAGCGCATCAATAAGTGGGCGATGCCGTTCAACAAATCGATATCTGTACCGGGACGAATGGCTAAATGTAAGTCGGCGGCTTCTGCGGTTGGTGTGCGTCGGGGATCAACCACAATCATTTTGACCTTGCGGTTCTTTTTGTGATATTTCTCCAGTCGGTTAAAAACGATGGGATGACATTCGGCTGTATTAGTGCCAATTAAAAATGCACAGTCAGTTAACTCTAGGTCTTCATAGCAACAGGGCGGGCCATCTGCGCCAAAGCTTTGAATGTAGCCAGCCACAGCACTAGACATACATAAACGCGAGTTGGCATCAAAATTATTAGTACCTAGACAGCCTTTCATGAGTTTCTGGGCTATGTAGTAGTCCTCGGTTTGAAACTGACCGGAACCATACATACATAAGGCTTCTGGCCCTTGGGTGAAGCAGACTGTTTGAATGCGCTGTGTAATGAGACTAAAAGCTTCATCCCAACTAACGCGCCGAAACTCTTGATCTAAAGAGTCTCGCATCATTGGGTAATGTAATCTATTTTTATCTAAAGATTCTGCGATCGTTGCGCCTTTGACACAAACCATTCCTTGGCTAGATGGATGGGCTTTATCGCCGCGCACCCGCCAAGTTGGATTTCCTTGGCTATCTCGATTAGTTGCTTTGCCAAGTTGGGCTGAAGGTGAAACTTCTAGTCCACAACCAACACCACAGTAGGGACAAAGAGTTTTGGTAAATTCACTCATGGCAGTTGTACCATTTTGTTATTTGGATTGTGCAACCTCAGATGTAGCGACAGGTTGAGATATTTGTGTGTTATGCAAAAACTCTTTGAAACTCTTCTTTCTTGGCGTTCTTGGCGCTCTTGGCGGTTCGATAAATAACGAACCGCCAAGACGCAGAGAGCGCAGAGAAAAGATGAAGTGTTTAAATCTGATAGGTATCACTACTTCATCCTTCATCTGTTTATTCTTCAGTTAAGAAGATAGGGTTTTTCGTTGCTGTTTCTGGTAATTCACCTTCATAAGCGGCGGCAAAGGAACCTTTTGGTTCTTTGAGGAAGAAGGCACACATAAAAGCACAGACTAGTGCAGCTATACCCATTGTGGTAAATAGTGTAGGAGCGTCGGTTAAGCTAAAAATTGTTAGGTAAACTACGCCGCCAAAATTACCGTAAGCTCCCACGTTGCCGGCAATTTGTCCAGTGGCTTCTTTCTTAATCATGGGTACGATGCTGTAGGTTGCACCGCAGCCGGCTTGAGCAAAGTAAGCGGCAAACATTGTAACTGCGATCGCTACTGGAATCGGCCAGCTACTATTAATAAAATGTGCCATCAAATAACTAACACCTATACCAACGCTGATAATTGTCATTGTCCATTTACGTGAGCTAAATTTATCAGAAATTAAGCCACCACTAGGACGAGAAACTAAATTTAAGAAGGGATAGGTAGCAGCAATCATCCCAGCGACAACATGCTCTAAACCAAAGGTTTTCTCAAAAAATGCCGGAAGCATAGAAACGGCCGCCAGTTCGCTGCCAAAGTTAGTTATGTAAGTGAATTCGAGTAAAGCTACTTGACCAAATTGAAAGCGTTCAGATGCAGGGTAAGTTTTCTTGCCAATTAGAAGTTCTCGGTTTACTTCCCAAGCTTTATAACTTTGGTAAGCAAACAATCCTGCTAATACGAACCAAGTCAAATACATTTGGCTCAAAGTTAAGAAGTGAATGTTCTTTTGTTCTAAGCGCCAAGCTAATAAACCCAAGGCGAAAATCAAACCAAAGTTTGAGACAATCAGCGCCCAGAAGCTTTTAACACTCGTCACTTCTAAAGAACCATTCTTTTTAGGTTTCTTGTAGACTTTACCTGTGGGCGTATCTTGGACAGTGTTGTAATAAATTACGCCATAGATAGCTGCAATGATCCCTGTGAGTGCGATCGCAAATCGCCAGTTAGAAGCGCCACCAGAGAAAAAGCTAGTAGAAATTGCCAGTATCGGTAAAGCAAATTCTGCACCAAAAGCCCCGAAGTTGCCCCAACCGCCATAAATGCCTTGGGCAATTCCCATTTCTTTCGGCTGGAACCATTCTGCCACCATGCGGATACCGACAACAAAGCCTGATCCGACAATTCCCATCAGTAAACGACTGATGACTAGTTGATTAAAATCTTGCGCTAGCGCTGTTGCTAAACAAGGAACAACTGCAAACATTAGCAGCATTGAGTAGGTGATTCTGGGGCCGAAACGATCCAGAAGCATCCCAATAATTAGCCGTGCAGGGATTGTCAGGGCAAGGTTACAGATGCCTAAAGTTTTAATTTGCTCTGGTGCTAAATGTAATTCTTTGCCAATGGTTGTAGCGAAGGGGGCAAAGTTAAACCAACAAACAAAGGTGAGAAAGAAAGCAAACCAAGTCTGATGTAAGATCCGGTAGCGATCGCTAAATGAAAATAAGTTTTTAAGCATTCCAATCTTTCTAATTGAATAAATTACGGAGAATAGGTAGGGGAAGATGAGCCTTTTATCTCGAAGGTTGAGCCTTTTATCTCGGAGGTTGAGCCTTTTAACTTGAAGGTTGAGCCTTTTATCTTGGAGGTTGAGCCTTTTATCTTGGAGATTGAGCCTTTTATCTTGAAGGTTGAGCCTTTTATCTCGGAAGTTGCACCTTTTATCTCGGAAGTTGCACCTTTTATCTTGGAAGTTGCACCTTTTATCTTGGAAGTTGCACCTTTAAGGTTGAAGTATGAATTTTGCCCAATGCCGAATACTCCCGATAAGTACTAGCAGTTACTAACTAGTAAGGCTTCTTGCTTGAGTTTCGCCCCGAAGTTTTTGATTAGTAAATCTTGCAATAATGGCTGTAAGTCTTCGCAGGGTATACCTTTGATAACGCAAGTTCCCAAATGGGCATCTTTGCCGACTTTACCGCCCATATATATATCAACACCTTCGAGGGTTTTACCATTTTTACGAGTTTTAGTTCCCATCAAGCCGATGTCTGCAACTTGGGGCTGGCCGCAAGAGTTAGGGCAACCTGTCCAGTGAATTCGGACTGGATTGGTGAAGATTAAATCTTCTTCTAAGGCTTTAATCATTGCCAGGGCGCGGTTTTTGGTTTCGATGAGGGCGAAGTTGCAAAATTGTGCGCCTGTGCAAGATACTAGCGATCGCGTCAACAAACCTGGATCAATAGAAAACTTTTCTAGTAATGGTTCTGTTAAAAATGTTGCTAACCGTGAGTCCGAAATATTGGGGATGACGATGTTTTGCTCAACGGTAAAGCGGATCTCACCACTGCCAAAAACTTCCGCTAGACGAGCGATTTCAAACATATCTTCGGCATACAGTCGCCCAACGGGAATATTTAAACCTGCGTAATTTAATCCTGCTTGTTTTTGTTTATATACTCCGATGTGGTCGCGTTTTTCCCAGTCGATCTCGTCTTTTGCGGCTGCGGGTAATAATGATTTACCCAAACGGCTTTCTACTTCTGCTCGAAATTTTTCTAAACCCCATTCATCAATTAGCCACATCAAGCGGGATTTTTGCCGATTAGCACGCGGGCCATGATCACGAAAGACTTCCAAAACTGCTCTACATACAGCTACCACATCTTCTGGAGCCACCCAAGCATTTAGAGGAATCGCCGCCTCACAGCGTTTAGCCGAGAAAAAGCCACCGACGAGGATGTTAAAACCAAATATTGGGGACTCGGAAGATTTTTCCCCAGTCCCTAGTCCCCAGTCCCCAGTCCCTTCCTTAAATGCCGGAACAAAAGCTAAATCATTAATTTCAGCGTGAACTGAATTGTCTCTTCCACCTGCGATCGCAATATTAAATTTCCGTGGTAAGTTGCTAAACTCTGGGTTTCCTTCCCCTTTGTTGGTGAGCATATCTTGAATTTGCTGTACCAACTCTCGTGTGTCATACAATTCATCCGCATCCAACCCCGCCACTGGATCGCCTGTAATATTGCGGATGTTATCCATCCCTGATTGGATAGTGGTTAAACCAACTGCGTGAAATCTATTAAAGATATCTGGTAAATCTTCAATTCTGATTCCCCGTAATTGGATATTCTGTCTGGTGGTAATATCGGCGCAGCCATCATCTCCGTAACGCTGCACCACTTGGGCTAAAACACTCATCTGACTGCTGGTGAGAATACCATTAGGCATTCGTAACCGCATCATAAACTTGCCTGGGGTAACAGGGCGGAAAAACACGCCTACCCACTTCAGCCGATGATCGCGATCTGTTTCGTCCATTGCTTCCCAGCCCAAGGCGGCAAATTTCTCTATCTCATCCCTGATGGCGAGTCCATCTTTTTGCGCCTTGAATTTCTCGAATTTATTGAGGCTGGTAGTCGTAGTTGTTGTGTCTGTCATGAGGCTGACTCTCGTGAGAATTTGTGCTGCTAATTGCCCAATATCAATCAACCCGTAGTTCCATTAGGTGGCGTATCTACGAGGGTTAGGGAATAAAGATTTAATATTTGATTACGGTTGATTATTGTTACTCAAAAGTATTCCAACGTGAAACTTCAAATCCGTGGTTAGTTAAGGAAAACTTGTCTCCATATACATCTTGGAAATTGTCAAGCAGGTTTAGATAATGTTCATGTAACAATTTCGATACTCATAACTTAAGACGAGATTTCTGTTAAAATCGTATAAATTGTTACGATTTTTTAGTAAAATTGCTGAAAAAGGATACGTAATATGCATTTTTTGCATCACAGTCAGCCAATGAGCCACACAAATCCTTTGATGAAGAGGGTTTGAGATGACTGAAGGGATTTTGGATTGCCATAGACTAATTCAAAATCTAGGTGGCAGATGTTAGCGAAAACTTAGATATTATTTCAGCAACTATGAAACGTCGTGATTTTATTAATTGGGTAGGTTTGGGTTTGATAGCGAGTTCTCTACCTGTAGCGATCGCAGCTTGTTCTTCTCAAACACCTTCTGCATCTGGTGACTGGCAAACAGTAGGCACTTCGACAGAATTAGATAAAACTGGTCAATTACTGGCTAAAAACTCACCGGCTGGGCCTGTGTTGGTAGTCGGCACATCTAAAGGCGCAATGACAGCTGTTAACCCTACCTGTACTCACGCAGGTTGCACCGTAGCATGGAAAGCTGAGGCAAAAAAATTCGCTTGTCCCTGTCACGGTTCAGAATATGGGGTTGACGGTAAGGTGCTAAAAGGTCCAGCGACAGAAGCGCTTAAAACTTACGCCGCCAAAATTGAAGGTAATTCAGTTGTAGTCAAGCCAACATAAGTTGAGGCAGGGGGCAGGGGAGCAGGGGGCAAGGGAGGAAGGAGGTATAAAATTGATAATTCAAGCAGGATATTGTGAGTAATATCAACCAGCTTTTGGTGCAAGCCCAGACAGCACATAATGCAGCTGATTGGTCATCACTAATTCAATATTTACAACAATTAATTTTAGGGTCAGACTCACAACATCCAGAGGTAGTTAAAAATCGAGAATATTTGCTAACGTTAGCAATTTCAATGTTAGAGATAGGAGATTTTCAACAACGCTGGGAAATCACCAAAGTTTTGACTAACTTGGGAAATATTGCGATCCCACCACTGATTGACATCTTAGAAGATGAAGATGCAGAGGAAGAATTACGCTGGTATGCAGCGCGAACCTTGGGCGAATTTCATCACCCAGAAGCGATCGCACCCTTGGTTGAATTGTTGAAAACTGATGAGGATGAAGAACTCAAAGCGATCGCAGCCACAGCACTAGGGAAAATGGGTAATGTTGCTATTACTTCACTAACTGAACTTTTATTAGAGGAAGATACACGACTTTTAGCAGTGCGATCGCTTTCCTGTATTCCCCAAACAGAAACCATCACACCACTGTTGAGTGTAGTGCAAGATCCACAAGCCACAATCCGCACTGCTGCAATTGAAGCCCTCAGCAGTTTTCATGACGAACGTATACCACCAATCTTGTTAAACGCTTTGGATGATATTGCTGCTACAGTTAGGCGTGCAGCAGTGCTTGGTTTAGGTTTTCGCCCCGATTTGCGCGAAGCATTAGATTTGGTGACAAGACTGCAACCCAAGCTTTACGACTTTAACCTTGATGTTTGTTGTGCAGCCTCAGTTTCCCTTTCTCGGATGGGTTGTAATGACGCTGCAAAACATTTATTTAATTTGTTGATTTCACCTCAAACACCAACAAAGCTGCAATTAGAAACCATCCGCGCTTTAAGTTGGGTGGGTACACCATCTAGTTTGGAATATTTGCAAACAGCATTTAATCAAATCACTTCAAAGACACTCTGGCAAGAAATTGTCACCGTTTTGGGGCGAGTGCAAAAGCCGCAAACGACACAAGCCGCAGAAATATTATTGCAAATACTGCGATTGCAACATCCAGCCACAGAGATTGCTAATCTAAAAAATGCGATCGCTTTATCTTTAGGACAGTTAGGCGAAATACAAGCAATTGAACCATTGATTTCACTGCTAGCTGATTCTAATGTATCGGTGAGACTACACGCGATCGCTGCACTCAAAAATCTGGATGGGGAAGTTGCACATCAAAAATTGCAGCAGTTAGCCAATAATGCTGCACTCACACCAGATTTGCAACAAGGAATAGCGATCGCTTTAGCTGAGTGGTAATTTCTCTCAATCTTCCGATATTTTGTATTTCACTCAAGCGAGAACCTCTGTAGCTAAACTACAAAAGTATAGTATTATAAAATATAACGAGCGTTCGATATAAAATGAGTCATGCCTAAGATTGTTGACCATGAGCAATACCGTAAAGAACTGCTCGACAAGTGCTTTGATTTATTTGCCCAAAAAGGCTATGGTTCCATTACTATGCGCCAAATCGCTGAAGGATTAAGGGTTTCTACTGGTACGTTGTACCACTATTTTCCTAGCAAACAAGCTTTATTTGAGCAATTGGCCCAAGAAATATGTGAGCAAGATTTAAGTGCAGCATTGGCTGAATTAGAAGGGGCGCAAACCCTACAAGTCGCAATGGAAGCACTAGGCAGGTATCTAGTGAAAAACGAAGATTACTTCATTAAATGGACTTATATTTGGATTGATTTTTGTCAACATCAAGACTCTAAAGAAATATTGAGTAATAGTGTTTTTAAGCGGACTAATCAGCGTTATCAGCAGGCAGCCTGCGATTTTTTAGGTATTCAAGATTCGGTATTGGCTTCCTTTGTCTTGAGCTTTGTCAACGGTTTAATTTTGGAGAAGTTATGGGGTGATGAAACAATTGATTTTATTGAACAATGTACATTGTTAGGCAAAATGCTCACGGCATATTTGCCGCAAGAGTTAGGAGCTAGAAATAAAACAGATTTTGAGAGCTAGATTTTTTAGGAGAGTAAAAGAGATGGTTTTGTCAAAAAAATCTTCTAATAATAAAGGGTTAATTGCATTAGTAATTGCAGCTACTTTGATTACAGGTGGAATTGTTGTTTATGGAATTTCTCGGTCTGGGTTAGTTGGTCAAACAGATAAATCTGAGCCAGTAGAAACCACGCTCAAAATTCAAAAAGTGGCTGCATTAGGACGACTCGAACCCGAAGCAGAGGTAATTAGCTTGTTTGCGCCCTTGGCATTGGATGGCGATCGCATTGCCAAAATTTTAGTCAAAGAAGGCGATCGCGTTCAAGCCGGACAGTTGGTAGCAATTTTAGATGCCCGCGATCGCTTACAAACTGCTGTATTGCAAGCCCAACAACAAGTTAGAGTTGCTCAAGCTAAACTCGCTCAAGTGCAAGCTGGAGCAAAAGCAGGAGAAATTAACGCCCAGCAAGCCAGCGTTGAACGTCTCCAGGCCCAGTCCCAAGGAGACAAAACAGAGCAACAGGAAGCGATACTCCGCATAGAGGCGCAGTGGGAAGGCGACAGAATCGCGCAAGAAGCAACCATTAAGAAGCTAGAAGCAGAACTGAAAAATGCTGAAGCTGAGTATCAACGTTATCAGCAGCTATATTCTCAAGGTGCAGTTTCTAATTCTTTGTATGACAGCAAAGGCTTGACTGTAGAAACTGCCAAACAGCAAGTAGACGAAGCCAAAGCAGTTCTCAACCGGATTAATACCACTGCTAGCAAACAATTATCTGAAGCTAAAGCAGCACTCGCCCGTACTAACGCCACTGGTAGCAAGCAAGTTAGCGAAGCCAAAGCCACACTTACCAGTATTGCAGAAGTTAGACCTGTAGATGTCGCCGCAGCCAAGACAGAAGTTGAAAATGCGATCGCCACACTTAAACATACTGAAACTGAATTGGCGGGTGCTTACATCAAAGCACCGATGGCGGGACAGATCATCAAAATTCATACGCGAGTCGGAGAAAAAATTAGTACTTCTGGCATTGCAGACTTAGGGCAAACAGACCAGATGATGGCAGTTGCAGAAGTTTATCAAACCGACATCGCTAAAGTGAAATTGGGACAACAGGTAGTGATTAGCAGTCAGGCATTTATCGGTGAACTGCGAGGAACCGTTGCCCAAATTGGTTTACAGGTGAATAGACAAAACGTTTTCAGCAACGAGCCAGGGGAAAACCTTGATAGCCGAGTAGTTGAGGTGAAAATTCGCCTCAGTCCTGAAGACAGCAAACGAGTTGCAGGTTTCACTAATTTACAGGTACAGACAGCAATTGAAATATAGAGTTTTTATTTGTTGTCTCGTGTATTCCAATATTTTTTATAGGGTGAATTAAACCATGATTAAAGTCATATACCTTTTACTTTGTGTACTTGGCTTCGTTCTACCTTACTCCCAGTTTGTTCCATTTATCTTAGAGCATGGTCTTGATATAAAGCTGTTTTTTGAACAACTCTTTGCCAACAAAATTTCTGGTTTTTTTGGCATGGATGTTATTGTTTCATCCCTAGTTTTGTGGACATTCGTATTTTGGGAAGGGACACGTTTAAAAATGCAAAATCTTTGGGTTTATATTGTTTGTAATCTTTTAGTTGGTGTGTCTTTAGGTCTTCCCTTATTTCTTTTGATGCGAGAGCTACAGCTTGAACAGCAAGCTGAAACACCAAGTTATTAAAGGGTTTTTTAAATATGTTTTCTAAACTATTTCGCAAAACGCCGCTAGCATGGCGGCAGTTAATGAAAGAAAAAACCCGTCTGGCTGTTGCAGTCGCAGGTATTGCATTTGCCGATATACTGATGTTTATCCAGTTGGGATTTGAAAGTGCGCTTTTTGATGCTGCTGTGAAACCTCATCGCAATTTACAAGCAGATTTAGTTTTAATTAATCCCCAATTTCAAACTTTATTTTCTGTAAAAAATTTCTCCAGAGAGCGACTATATCAAACATTGGGTTATGAAGGTGTTCAGTCAGTTAATTCTGTCTACATCAGCACAGGACAGTGGCGAAATCCTGAAACACGTCTTGAGCGTGCCATTTTAGTTTGGGGTGTTGATCCAACACAATCACCATTCAAATCACCTGAAATCAAACAAAATCAGGATCAACTTAAACAGTTGTATCAAGTTATCTTTGACCAGGCAGGTCGCCCAGAATACGGTGCAGTTGCTGATATTTGGAAGAAAACAGGCAAATTTGACACGGAACTGAATAGTAAAGCCGTCTTTGTTAAAGGCTTGTTTACTGATGGTGCTTCCTTTGCTGCCGATGGTAATGTGATCACCAGTGACTCTACTTTTCTCCAGTTATTTCCAGAACGTCAACCCGATCGCATCGAAGTTGGGTTAATCACACTGAAACCAGATGCCGATCCAGAAAAAGTGCGATCGCAACTTGTCAATGGGCTACCTAAAGATGTCAGAGTTTTGACTCCAGAAGAGTTTGCCAAGGTAGAGAGAACTTACTGGGAAGCTGGTACTGGCATTGGTTTTATTTTCGGTTTGGGTACAGCAGTCGGGTTTATCGTTGGCATCGTGATTGTTTACCAAATCCTTTACTCTGATGTTTCCGATCACTTGCCAGAATACGCCACCCTCAAAGCAATGGGATACACCGATAACTATCTCTTGGGAGTTTTAATTCAAGAAGCATTGTTATTGGCTATATTAGGTTTTCTGCCTGGATTCATCCTTTCTTTTGGCTTGTATCAAGTCACTTATGCGGCAACGATGCTTCCTATTTTCATGAAAATGGAACGGGCGATCCAGGTTTGGATTTTGACCGTGATTATGTGTAGTATTTCTGGTGCGATCGCAATACGGAAGTTACGGTCTGCCGATCCTGCTGATGTTTTTTAGACGCGATGAATCGCGTCTCTACAAAAATTATTTCCCTATACCCAATGCCCTATAAAATCTTATGTTGCAAAAATCTTTACCAGTAAATTCCGATTCAGCACCTTCTATTTTAGAATCTGTAATTTCTGTTAGTAACCTCAACCACTATTTTGGTGAAGGTGGGCTTCGTAAACAAGTATTATTTGACATCAATTTGGAGATTAAAGCAGGGGAAATTGTCATTATGACTGGCCCCTCTGGATCGGGGAAAACTACCTTGTTAACCTTAATGGGTGGATTACGATCTGCCCAAGAAGGTAGTCTAAAAATTTTAGGAGAGGAAATTTGTGATGCCAAAAAGCAGCAGTTAACTAAGCTGCGCCGCCAAATTGGTTATATTTTCCAGGCTCATAACCTGATGAGTTTTTTGACAGCTAGAGAAAATGTCCGAATGTCTTTAGAGTTGCATGATGATTTTTTGAATCAGGATATCAACGCCAAAGCGATCGCCATTTTGGAAACTGTCGGTTTAGCAGATCGTGTCGATTACTACCCAGAGAAACTATCTGGAGGGCAAAAACAACGGGTTGCGATCGCTCGTGCTTTAGTTAGCCACCCTAAGATTGTCTTAGCAGATGAACCTACTGCTGCACTCGACAAAAAATCTGGGCGCGATATTGTAGAAATAATGCAGAAACTAGCCAAAGAACAAGGCTGCACGATTTTGCTAGTTACCCACGACAACCGCATCCTCGATATTGCCGATCGCATCATTTATATGGAAGATGGGCAACTGAAGGACTATGACGCAGATTCTACCGCAACCCCAGCAGCCTAACACTGCGCTCCAGCAGACAGAATAGAAATAGTCAATTCTTTTTTGGCGATATTTATCAAAAAAATCTGTGGAAAGCCGATAATTGACGAAAAAGGCAGTAAAAGCTGATTTACCCAAATGTAAAGCAAGAGAAAAATTACTGTAACAAACTATACTAAATTTTGGTTAAAAACCCGTTAACTTAATTAAACCGATAAATGTAATTCAGGCTACATAACAATGCGCCTAGAGCAGTTGCAAGCCTTTCTAGCGATCGCACAAACCGGCAGCTTTCAACAAGCAGCGCGAACATCTGGTGTTACCCAATCGACGATTAGTCGCCAAATTCAGGCATTAGAAGCAGATTTGGGTGTAGAACTTTTTCATAGAACAAGTCATGCCAAATTAACGCTAGGAGGTGAATGTTTACTACCCCGTGTCCGTAAAATTTGCCAAGAATGGGAGACAGCTACACAAGAATTAGCTGATTTAATCGCTGGAAAGCAACCAGAACTTTGCATTGCCGTGATTCACTCATTATGTGGATCTTACTTACCGCCAGTGTTGCAAAAGTTTTGTCATGCTTATCCAGATGTGCAGTTGCGGGTGACTTCATTAGGAAGCGATCGCGCCCTGAAAGTCCTCAAAGATGGATTGGTAGATTTAGCAATTGTTATGAATAATCGCTTTTTAACCACTGCTAGGGAAATGGTGGTAGAAGTACTTTATGATGAACCGATAGAAGTTCTCACCGCAGCTAATCATCCCCTGGCACAATATGAATGTGTCCCTTGGTCGGAGCTAATTCTTTATCCCCAAGTGGTTTTTAAAGATGGTTATGGGATGCAGCGCTTAATACAAGATAGATTTGAGCGAATGGAAGCTACACTCCAGGCAACTTTAGAGGTAAATACCCTAGATGCCTTCCGGGGAGTGGTGCGCCAAGGAGAATTAATCGCTTTACTACCTCAATCAGCATTACTGGAAGCACGTCTTGACCCTACCCTGGCGGTTCGTTCCTTAGAGAACAATAATATTAGTGGTTTAGCAGATGGTTCAAGCTTGACTCGGCGGGTAGTTATGGTGACAACTCAAGATCGGTTGCAAATTCCCCCCATCAAGCACTTTTGGCAACTCGTGCGGGAAAATATCCCATTACAAATTGACCAGCAGCGATCGGCTTCTTGAGTGTCATTGGTCATTGGTCATTGGTCATTAGTCATTGGTCATTTTCGGTTATTCACAAAGCACAATGGACAAATGACAAAGGACAAACGACAAATGAGCAATGTATTTAGGGAATTACTGAAAAAAGTAGGTAGCGGAAACCACACAGGGGAGAATTTAACTCGCGCCGAAGCAGCTAGCGCCACTAAAATGATGCTGCTGGGTGAAGCGACACCAGCCCAAATTGGGGCGTTTTTGATTGCTCATCGAATCAAACGTCCTACGGGGGAAGAGTTAGCGGGAATGTTGGATGCTTATGATGAATTGGGGCCAAAGCTGCAACCATTCGACTCTGGACGACTAGCGATCGCTCTTGGTATCCCTTATGATGGCAGAACCCGTACAGCACCAATTAGTCCGGTAACAGCTTTAATCCTCGCCGCAGTTGGACAACCAGTGATCATGCACGGAGGCGATCGCCTGCCAACAAAGTATGGCTTACCCTTAATCGATATTTGGCAAGGTTTAGGAGTCGATTGGACTACCCTACCACTAGCTAAAACCCAGCAAGTGTTTGAGCAAACGGGAATCGGCTTTATTTATTTACCCCAGCATTTCCCCTTAGCTACAAGTATCTGGGAATACCGCGACCAACTTGGCAAACGTCCGCCTTTGGCAACAATGGAGCTAATTTGGTGTCCTTATGCTGGTGATGCTCATGTCATTGCTGGGTTTGTACATCCGCCAACAGAAGGGATGTTTAAGATAGCTCTAGGGCTGCGTGGTGTAACGAAATTTACATTAGTCAAAGGATTGGAAGGTAGTTGCGACTTACCGCGCGATCGCACTGCAATTATCAGCTTATCTCCATCCATAGCATCCCAAGAGGTAGAAAGACTGCATCTCGTACCGCGTGATTATGGCTTTACTACCAAAAACGTACCCCTTGGAACTACTGAAGAATTGGTGGCAGATATTCAGGATGTTTTAGCAGGTAAACCAGGAGAACTAATGCAAACAGCCTTGTGGAATGGTGGATTTTACTTATGGCGGAGTGGCATTTGTTCAGATATGCCAGAGGGTTTAGCTAAAGCAGAAGAATTATTAACCAATGGTGCAGTAGCAGCTAAACTCCAAGAACTCAGCCAATCAGTAAATTCTCTCTCAGCAGCATTTGTGCCAGTGTAATTAATTACGAATTACGTTAGCGACGCAGGAGCGTCATTACGAATTACGAATTGCGAATTATTTACTCAGTGATTTCTCCAAAATAGACTTTTGTTGCAACCAATCTTGACCTACTTGAATACTGACATCTGAACCAAGATTGCCAGTACTTTCCACACGCACTTCGCCAAATCCCAAAGTGTCACGAATCGATTCGGCACTTTCACCATCTCCTTGCTGGGCGACAATATGAGTCACATCTAAAGGTTCACCCCATGCTTTAGCTATATAAATATTGCGATATCCAGATTTTTCCAAAGCTCTAATTAATGGTTGGAGATTAGAGCGATCGCCACCTGTACTATCTTGAATTGCTACATGCAAAGAACGGGGATCGGTTGCCTGCTGTTCCTGCTCTGATTCCAAACCAAAATGTTGAGCCATCAGTTTAGCAATACCATTTTTACTGGGCAACCAATAGCTAGCATCAAACTCATTTTTTTCGCTAAAGCGACCTGGCAGCATTAACATTTGCATATTAGAGCGATTTGTCCGCACGCCAAAACCCATTAGCGCCACTAACTCTTCAACCGTCAAATTAGTATCGATGTGGTCTTTAACTACATCCAAAACTTTAGGTAATTGAGCAACAGTAGCTGGGTTGAGTGTTTGATCCATCAAGGCCCGCATAACCATTTGCTGGCGTTGAATCCGACCAATATCACCAAGTTCGTCATGGCGAAACCGCAGCAATTGCAGTGTTTGTTCGCCGTTGAGATGCTGCTTACCCGCCTTCAAATTGATGTACAAATGCTGAGAATCATCTTGGTACTTCATATCTTTGGGGACATAAACTGTTACGCCTCCCAAAGCATCAATCAGCTTGGCAACTCCCAGAACGTTAATTCGCACATAGCGATCAATTCCCGCCCCACCTAAGAGATTACTGACGGTTCTGGCAGTTAAAGCTGGCCCACCTTCAACATTAGCAGCATTAATTTTTTTAACTCCATACCCCTCTATTTCTGTGCGGGTATCTCTGGGAATGGAGAGCATAACTATTTTTTTCGTCTCTGGATCAAATTTGACCAAGAGCATTACATCCGAAAGACCATCAAAGGAGTTTACCTGGGGCAGGTATTTGAGGTTTTTGGTGTCTTGAGGAGGGTTTTGGATATCCGGGGGAAGTACGCTCATCCCCATAACCAAGAGATTCACTGGGCGAGTTAATTGTGAGAATCGCATCACACCTCCAGAAATGCGATCGCCATCAAAGGCCGCCTCCTCCTGTGGACTTAGCTGGGCTTGCTGCAAAGGTGTACTGGTTAAAGACACCGCCAAAAGTGCCCCTGCTGTTGCTGACACCATTGCAATTCCACTCATCCCTACCCAAAACCACAGCCAACGTCCAGATTTCGAGTTCTGAGAAATTTTTTTATTGGACTTTGAGGCTTTTCCCGACTGGTTTTCTTCCGCCGAACTTCTTTGAATGGTCACAGACTTCCTCACACTTACTCAATAATCAAATTTGGTAAATTTGCAGACTAAAAATATCCGAACAAATCAACCCATAATAGCTAACTCTTAATTATCAGTGCTAACTTTTTTAATGTAGTGTCAACCACAACACTTATAGCAGCATTTTTTCTTCTTTTGGGCCAACCTAGAGATGTTTTACTGAAGTATGGCAATAATAAACTGGATTTGACTAGATATATAAAGAAATCAACCAAAAATTTTTAGGAAATAGGTAAAACTACTGAAGAATTCCCATCCTAAAAAATTAAGATAAGTACTTACCAAACACTCTTTCTGCTAAAGTACTAAAGCCTGGTAAACGTCCAGATTTGCCCTGCATTAAGCGCCAAATCAACCAGACACTCACTATAAAATAACCCGATGTGAGAAAACTATTCAGGATAAATAGACGTAGCGAAAAAAAATCTGAAGTTGTGGCTCCGGTACTTAATAATAAATATCCCAACAGCCAAGTAAGTGCCAAAGTGATAGACAGACGGCTAACAGCAAGTTGTTCCCGGCTGGCCTGTCCCCGATAGAGAGTCCACAAAGATGGAAAAAAGCCGACGATTGGAATCAAATATAAAAGCAACTGGGTTTTGGGGATTAGGTATGGGGCATTATTATTCTCCACCTGCTCCCCTGCTCCCCTGCTCCTCTGCTCCCCTGCTCCCCACTCCCTGTTCTCTTTTGATTCAAAATTCTTCATTGGGGTTAGTATAACTCCTAAACTAGAAGGATGAATAAGACTCATATAGTTAGAGATAATAAGCTGTAAAGAAAGATTTAAAGTTCTATCCCGCAATTAGCTCAAAATGCAGACACGCAAGCTACTCGACTGGTGGCAAACATTCACACCAATAGCGCGAATCGGGGCGATCGCGTTATTCGTTCCACTGCTAGTTCTAAATGGTTGGGCACTTTCGGTATTTTTTAATTATTTCCATTCTCTCATAGTCATTTTAGTGGGAGCCTCAGTTTTAGCATTTCTGCTCAACTACCCCGTGAGTTGGATGGAACATCATGGTGCTAAACGAGAGCAAGTTGCTATCCTAGTGTTTCTCTTGGCTTTATCGATTTTATTGGCGTTGGGTGTGACGCTTGTTCCGTTAGCCCTTACCCAAGCTCAACAATTGGTGGCTCGTTTACCAGAGTTGATCGACTCTGGACGCTCTCAGCTAATGATATTAAACGAAAAAGCGGAGACTTTTGGCTTACCGATTAACCTCGATGCTCTGGTAGTACAAATCAACGATCGCGTCAAGGGACAATTACAAGCGATCGCTGGACAAGTTTTAAATCTAGCGGTAGTTACAGTCACAAGTCTTCTAGATATCCTCTTGACGATGGTTTTGACTTTCTACCTTTTACAGCATGGGAGCGAACTCTGGGAAAGTTTAGTAGAATGGCTACCCTCTAAATTCCGCGATCCTTTCTCGAAAACAGTCCGCCTCAGCTTTCAAAATTTCTTCATCACCCAGTTGATTTTATCCACTTGCATGGCATCAGCGCTCATTCCTACCTTTTTGTGGCTGAAAGTGCCATTTGGCCTATTATTCGGCTTAACTATTGGTCTAATGGCTCTCGTCCCCTTTGGTGGTTCAGTGGGCATTGCTCTGACTACACTATTGGTAGCACTGCAAGATTTCTCAATGGGTGTGAGAGTTTTGATAGCAGCAGTAATCGTACAGCAAATTCTCGAAAACTTAATTGCCCCCCGAATTTTAGGCAGTTTTACGGGTTTAAATCCAGTTTGGATTTTAATTTCAGTTTTAACAGGGGCAAGAATTGGCGGACTGTTGGGCGTAATTGTGGCAGTACCCACCGCTGTTGTCATTAAAACCGCTTTAAGTGCCTTGCGTCTTGGTGGCGAGGCAAACGATAGCGGCACGGGGGAGGTAACTGCACCCGTTGCAGCAAACGAGTCCTCGAAAGCAAACGCTAACAACACTCTGAGTATTTCTGAAGCGACATTACCTTAAAGAGGCAGGAGGTTTCCTGCCTCCTTATTGTGGTTCAATGATGGAACCCATAAACAAAACGTTTCCCGTCTGATTATCCTTAATGGCACAGAAGAAGGGACGATCAACAATCATTCGGAATGGTTCTGGTTCATCTCTCAAAGATGTTGCGACTATTCCCACTGAAGTAGCCGCAGCCGCTTCAGTACCTTCTTCGTTCACTTCGACAAAAGTTTTATGCTTAACTTGGCTAATGGCAAAATTTTTACCCATGCCGGAAAAATTGGCTTTGTTGCTGAAAGCCTCTTCCATGCCTAAACTTTTCAAGGCATCATTGAGTGTAACTTCGTAATCTGTTTTGAAGCGAGGTAGGCGAATAAAGCCTTTTTGTTTGTTGAACTGAGTCATCCATTTTTCCCAGTTTTCAAAATTCAGGTTTTGATATAAGGCTTTCAGATTAGAATTCTGTTTGGGAAGGAATATATAAAAACTGGTTTTACCATCTTTACCATAAGGTAAACTAACTGCCTGAAATTGTTCGTTTTCATAATATCTATAGTCACCTTCTTGTGACATCATCAGGTTTTGTTTCCGTCTACTAGGTGTGATGTAAAAAGGGTATTGGACAGTTTTACTTTTGTCAAATTCGTTACTCCAATTACCTTTAAAATATATGGCATTAATCAGAAACAACACTTGATTAGGTTCAATTTTTTCAACTATTTTATTAATTTTACCTTTAGTCTTTTCTGTTACCCAGTTATTTATAATACTTGATGCGGCGGCATCTTTAAAGTTTAAATTTCTGACCTTAGCTTGATAGAAATCCTGGGTTATCTTGAGGAAATCTGGTGCAAAGCTAACATCTTGATTGGCCCAAAGTGAGTTAGCAATACTCAGTTGGACTTTCGCATCGGGATTTTCTAAAAGCTGCTTTAATGCCGCCGCATAAGCAGAGTTGATTTCTGGTAGATTCATTCCCTGTAATTCTAGGGTTTTTGCCATTGCTTGTTGAGTTGAGCCGCTAGCGCCGTTGTAAGTCATGGCTAGAGCGATCGCTATACTCGAAGGTGAGATAAAAATATTATTCTCACCTCGATCCTCTTTCAGAACTTCCGAAAATAGTTTGAAGCCAAACTTATTGCTAGACTCAACTATTCTTGTATCAGTGTTGACTGTTTTTTTTTGCAATGGAGTTTCTGGCTGAGGTAAACTAGATTGGGCGAGGGCACTTTTGCTACTCTCGACTTGAGAACAACCTAATACACTGAATAGAACAACACTTGCAGCTGCCAAAGCATAACGTCTGCCCAGACTCACACCATAACGTCTTTGCAGAAAATTTTCTTTTGCATCACTAAACTTTTGCCGATTCATTCTGCTACCTCACTTGCCAAAGATTCCCGATCTGTGCTCATGGTTGACGCAGACACTGTGTCAATGGGAGCATCCCGTTTTGGCAGATTGCCCTGCGCGAAGGCGCACGCTAGGCGAAGAGAAGTGAAGTCTGGGGCTATACAAACATTTCGTCCGCCTGCGCGGGTTTAGTCTGTATAGCCGCAATTTCCAATCCCCTGGTGGTTTCTTCCAAAAGTGGATGCTTCCGTGTCAATGATTTACTATTGCATTTGATCCAATAGAAAATTAGACTGTTACAGTTTTTGTAACAGCAAGTTAATAGCTCGGAGGAATTAAACACAACTCCTTAAAGCTGCTAGTTCTTACTTGAGGCGGCTATGCAGACGAATTATGAAAAATCTCAATTTTGAGGAACTTTTCTATTTATCAATAACTGTATTGTAGACTACCTAACATAAAATAACCACTTCTATGGGGCTTTTATAAATATAGGATTTACGCCAAACTACAGGCGTTAGGTGTAATTCATCAAATACCCCTAACAGATAATTTTTCTCTTCGGCTATTGTTTTGCAAGTCCTGAGGTAGAATAACATTTTTAGTTATATAAAATACAGAACTTTCATAGGGACGCACACCTATGCGCCCCGATAGGAGAGTGTTGTTCAAAAGATGAAAATGCTGTAAATTGACACAGATAAAAATTGTGCTGACCTATTTTAATTGGTAGGTACACTCCACCAAGCTAAACTATAAGGTTGAGTTGCTTCATTAAGCTTTTGACGAAACTGGATGCGGATTTTGTAATTGCCAGTAGCAGGAATGGGGCAGAAAATATGTTCCACACTATCGATTTGGCTGATTGAAGAGCATACAGCACCAGCATCTGATTGGGCATCAGCTTTTACCAAGTATAGATCGAGATTATTTAAGCCGCGATCGCGAAAATTTTCGCCCACATCATATTGTTGGTTTGTATTTTTATCATTGAGTTCTACCAATCGATCCCAACTTAGGGTGACAGCAACAAAACTCCCCTGCTTTAAAGGTTTTGCTAACACATAGTCAGCAGATGCTCCAACATCCACTTTGCGATAATCCCAACCAATAGCTGGGACTGTAGCTGATGGCTGCCATTGGCCAGCACTCAATTGCTGATAAGCGCGAAATGTATTTAAGTGACCTGCTCCCATTTGAGCATCCAAGGGAATTTTTGAATCTTTATAAGCATCAGAATCTAGCCAGTTTTGATTTTGTTTATCAATTAGCGTCCGACTCATTCCCAAGCGTAAGCCATCGCCACTATCTTGGATTTTGTCTGCTGAATTCAGCAATACAGCTTTCATTACTTGATGATGCCGAGCGTCAATGCTCCAGTGGGGTTGTTTTGTGCGTATCTGTCGGTCAGCAAATTCTTGTAATAGAGCAACGGTAGCTGTAACTTGAGGCGCTGCAAAACTAGTACCTGTAACCTTGTTCAATTTGCCATCTGGATTGAGTAAGGGAATATTATTCCCAGGAGCAACTAAACTGATAGCGCGGCGGCCACCAATATCAAATTCCCTTCCAGCAAGCCTGCCACTCACTCCTTGGTTAGCACCCGCCAGATTAGCCACGTCTACTTTGTTAAAAACTCCCCCACGGCGGGATGAAAAAGCCACGTTCATTCCGTTAAAATTATCTGTAGGAATAGGAATACCACCTTTACCTTGATTGCCTGCGATCGCATACAAAACATCATGAACACGGCTAGACCAGTCAACACATAAAGTTAGTAAAGCATTGCCGTCTAAAATAGCCTCTGGTCTAGGATCGCGACTGAGAGGTTCACCAAAACTAAAATTAATGGCACGGACATCGCCACCATTTTGTAGCGCTATGTGCTGGGCCGATAAACACTCTTCTGGCTGACCCATGTTTTTAGTGGAACCCACCGCAGACGAATACAATCTCGCTCCCGGAGCAATTCCCGGCAAAGCTTTGTCTTGACTTACCATTACACCAGCAACATTGTAGGCGTGAGGGTCAACACCGCTATTAGACTTTGCAGGCCCATTGCGTAAGAATATTCCCGCTAAAGATATAGCGCGATTTTTAGACACCGCCTTATCCCACCCAAACATTCCCGGCCGACCAATTTCCACTTGACCAATAGCAATCTTACGACCGATTAAATTATAAGGAGCTTGGTGCAGCTTCAAAGCATCAATACCGTTAGTTCCCAAAGCAGATTCTAAAGCCGAAGCAATTACCGGCGCACTCAGACAAGAAGCACTTAATCCCCAAATTATCCAGGTTAGTTTTTTAGTCATTTGTTATTTGTCATTAGTCATTGGTGATGAAATTAGGGGAGAGGTTACAGGTAGCAGGTGATAGGAAATCTGTATCCTGTAACTTGTACCCTATTCCTTATCTTCCAAAAAAGGCCGGGATCAAAGTTATGAGTCTTGCTCAATGTTTTGTTACAATGCTTACAGACGAGGACGCTTAAAAACCCACTAGCCATGACCCAAAACCTATCTCAAAAGCCCATTGTAATTTCTCCATCTATCCTATCAGCCGATTTTAGCCGTTTGGGTGACGAAATTCGCGCCGTAGACGCAGCCGGAGCAGATTGGATTCATGTTGATGTAATGGACGGTCGTTTTGTACCTAATATTACGATAGGCCCTCTGATTGTGGAGGCGATTCGTCCAGTTACAACCAAGCCACTGGATGTCCACTTGATGATTGTGGAGCCAGAAAAGTATGTAGAAGGATTTGCTAAAGCGGGTGCTGATATTATCTCCGTACACTGCGAACATAATGCTTCTCCACATCTGCACCGTACCTTGGGGCAAATTAAAGAGCTTGGTAAGAAAGCTGGAGTTGTACTTAATCCTGGTAGTCCTCTAGAGCTAATTGAATACGTTCTAGATTTGTGCGATTTAGTACTGATTATGAGCGTCAACCCTGGTTTTGGTGGTCAAAGCTTTATCCCTGGTGTGTTACCCAAAATCCGCAAGTTGCGTCAAATGTGTGACGAACGAGGTCTTGACCCTTGGATTGAAGTGGATGGAGGGCTGAAGGCAAATAACACTTGGCAAGTTTTAGAAGCAGGAGCTAATGCAGTTGTCGCCGGTTCAGCTGTATTTAATGCTAAAGATTATGCTGAGGCCATTACATCAATTCGCAACAGCAAGCGTCCTACCCCAGAATTAGCTAAGGTTTAATTCATTGTTGGATTAACCATTCTCTACAAAAAATAGGGTGGGCAAATTGCTCACCCTATTTTTATTTACACATAAAAATACTGGAAGCTCTTCAAGTTTTGAACTTCCAGTATTTAGTATATAAATTGAAAATTTAGAAAGCAGAGATAATCCAGGTTGGGAGGACTAGGATTACAATAGTTGAAAGAGAAGCGTATGACCTACTAGTTCCACCAGCCAAGACAACGATTTCACCATAACTTTCCTGTTTCTGTCCCTGTTATTGGTGTTAAGCGTTTGCTTTATTTAATAAAGCAACACCAATCACAAGATAGAAAGTTTTCTAAGCATTACTCACATCGTCTGCAGTCAATGAAAGTTGTGTAAAATTTGGATTGGGGGAATCCACCTCCCCAAATTCTTTTTGCTCAGACTTCCTCAGAAAAAGAACCACCATTAGCAACGGTTGCATCATTCGCCTTGGGATAGGAGTTATTTACTCCATGAAATGCTGACTACTTTATGTAATCAGTTTGATTTATTTCATAGTCAGAACTAATCATTGATTTTATGTTTTTAAATTAACTTGCTTGCTGCCAATCACCTCTATTGTGGTTGAAATTGCTGTTGTTATTAGTTTACCAATGTCATCAGTATATATTTGCCATTTTGGCAGATTTTTGCAAAAAAATATTAAATTAATCACTGCGATAGAAAACCTACCATGCGATCAATTTTAGATTAGCATGGCAGGTTTTCAGATACTCAATCAACTCTAGGGCAGAATCTATTGATTCCAAATTATTTTTTAATTGGCTCCACAGCCTTTCAAGGACATATCTTGAGTTAATGGCGATTTCCTTGATTAATGTTTGTCAATTGTCTATCCCAATTTCTGGTCTAAACTAACGCCACGGATTTCTGTTTTTTGTTTTCCAACTACTTCAAGATAAGCAGGTCTTGAATCATTAGAATGTTTCAGCATTTTTAGACTTTCACTTTGCTGTTGTTTTGTTCTATTAGTTTGAGAGTTTTCTTTCAGCAATCGGTTGTAGGTACGGTACGGAATGTAATGGAGAGGATTATAACCAGCAAAACGTAGCATTAAAACACACGCCCAAGAGTATTTTCCAGCAATAATCGCTTCAACTACTTTATCAAATTGTTGAGCCTTTACTGTTGTATCTAAGTTACTACTAATACCAGCAATGTCTTGATTCATCATAGTGTTTAATTATTTTGGATGAAGTAAACTAGTTCGGTTTCTGCAATTGTTGGCGTTTCAATTGAGTTTTACAAACTGCACTAACTTTTTTGCAGCTGTTAAATCGCTTTCGGGAAATTATCAGCAATTTGGCGATATTGGATGTTGATGAGGGCTAAAAATCCATCTATCAACAGATGCGTACATAACTTTCCCAAGCTCTGATTAGCTCCCGCAGCTTTGAGCGGTAAAGATATAGACTGAAACTTCTCTGCTGTTTGAGCTTTACCTTGGCGCTATTAAGCAGAGTTTTAGTAATTTTGGCTGATAACTCCCCTAGTAAACTAGTTTGGGCAAGAGCTAGCTTGTAGTAGGGATACAAATTATATAGATTCATTGCTGAACTGTCCCCTTGGCTTGAGGTTTCGACTGCATTTGACCTGATGATTATTTTCATGAACTAACCTTTGATTAAAAACAATCAAGTTTTTAAGCAAGTTTGTTGGCCGCTCATTCCTAATTATCCAGATTCCATCTGATGGATTGAGGAAACTGTAGCTTTTGCTTGTTAGTAACTGAAAGGTAAAAATTTATCTTTTGTCTTCTCATTTGACTGGTAGGACAAAAGTCTAGGCGTAGCTCTTGGTAGATGCAGTTTTATCCTCTGAAACTTTATCAACTCCTAATCCAATCAATTTTATCTGTTAAAACGCCTGTATTTCTTACTACTGGTTAATTAAGCAATTTCCGGCAAGTTTTCATATTTTTTTGAGTAGTGGAAAAATTTATTTATCTTTGAGCTTTAACAACGTCTTTCGTATATATACTATTTTTTGTCGTTAATGTCATCTACTAAGTTAGTAGATTTTTAAGTTAAATTTACTGAATGTATTTTGATACGTACTTGCCTATTGTGCAACTTTTAATTTTGTCCTCCCTTGCTAATTTATGAGGGGTCTGACCCCCCACACAATCTCAATTTAAACCCTTTATTATTGTCGAGTCACTAGAAAATACTACCATTAACTATGATGTAAAACAACTTCTAAAAATAGTAACTGCTAAAGAATAAAAACATTCGCAGCCATAGCCTTGAGCATATTTTATTAATAAGTTCAATTAGATAATGGTATTTATTATACTGATGGTTCTTGATTTACAAGAACTATAAATTCAATCTATCTAAATAAATCCCTGTAACCCAATCGTGAATATTTCATGATTATTAGCTATTAATAACAGCTAGCCTATAGCACCCATATTTTATTTTTGAAAAACTCTTTCCTATTACTTCTTGCTTAACTATGCAAGTAAATATGACTACATAACGCTGCACGAACAAAAATCAAAGCGCATTGCTATAGTTTTAATTCTTATCAATATTTGTAGTAAAATACTTTGAATAAAAATATGTATTAGGTTATATTTTTAAAATATTAAAAAGTATAATATTGTCAATTTTATTCAGCAGTAACTTCTATATATCTTTATTTTTAAAAGATTTCTCAAATAGAGATTACGGATGCTGTGACACTTGGGCTAAATGCTAGTAAAAACCATCAATTGCCATGAGTTTATGATGAGTGCTTTGCTCAACAATAATACCTCGGTCTAGAACAAAGATATAGTCGGCATAGAGTAGTCTAGAGTTCTCACTACTTCAACTCTTACCATTACTGAAATTTTCCTTTGCTTCCGGAAACACTCGGAAAATAAAATCACAAATTTAACCTCTGCTTTCTTAGATAAAGACAGGCTAATCCTGACAAGGCATATACTATAGCGGTTCTCAATTGCATCGAATACAGACCTAAGCCCCAGTCTCTTCTCCTTGAAGGGAAAGGGAGTAAGATTCAAAGCCTCTCTCCTTTTAATAAAGAGGTTTGGAGAGAGGTGAAAGTGTATTGCATCCATAGACGCATAGCGGCTACTCTTACGAGAACGCTTTCAGCGAACTTGCAGGGTATGAGAACCGTTTTGATAGCTAATCAATTAATAACCAAGTAAATTCCCCAGATTGCCATTGCCCGTAAGTAAGTGCTAGCGCGGAAAGTACCAGCTGCGGTGATAGCTTCAGGGGTGCGAAATTGCAGACCATTGTCATAAATTTGCTGGACTACAGCTTGTGTTAACCTCAACGCTTCGTCTTTCATTCCCATTTGCACCAGAAAAGCCGCTAGCCCAAAGTTTATCCCAGTCCAAACTTCTAGGGGATGAGTAGCTTTAGGGTTTTCTGGTGAACCGTCAGGACGAACACCATTTGCAGCACCAAACTCTCCATTGCAGAATTTCAAAAAGCAGGCATCATAAACTGTTTTCAGGGCAGAAAGGGCGCGATCGCTCGGTACAATATCTGGTAAGTCCAGGAGACGGGCGTAGAATTGTCCACACAACTGATCTGCCATCACCACATCGGAACCACTTTGACTATCAAGTTGGTAATATTGCCCATTCCAAAGTTTTTCTTGGTAGATGGGAAGAGATTGTTGTAACCAAGTTTCATAAATGGACTTTTGAACCGCCAAGCCGCCAAGGTCGCCAAGTTTGTGAGTTAATAAAAGATCGCTAATTGCGATCGCAGCCTCTAGCGCCGCCAACCACAACCCACCACAATAGGCGCTGACACCCTGTAACCGCCAATCATCAAAGGTTTGGTCAGGCGCACCAGAATTTTCAGGAATTCCATCGCCATCAAGATCAAAGGTTTTCAGGTAGTCGAGGGTTTGAACGATCGCAGGCCAGCAATCTGCTAGAAATTCTACATCGTCAGCACCCGTGAGCAGAAAATCCCGGTATACTTGCAAGACAAAATCACTACCCAAATCTTTCCACAAATTGCAATCTTGATAGCTGGTGTAGTTGGTTTTTTCCCAAACGTGTTCATTTGGTGCGCCTAAATCGTGGGGTGTTGCACCGACGACTTTGCGAACTGCAATTGGGCTTTCAGCTTTGATTGTCATGTAATAACCGATGATTCGGGGTGTATCATCACCTTGAGGAATCGCCCGTGCAAATGCCCGAATCACCGACTTCTCCAGTTCGGGAAACAGCATCAACAAGGCAAAAGAGCCATACAATCGCACATCTAGACTTTCATACCAACGATAATCTAGGCACTCCAGCACCGCGAACTGACCGATGGGGTCAAGTTCTGATGCTGCACTCCAGAGAGTACCGCCGCTAGTGAGGTCATAAAGCTCATTAAATAGAGCCATTTTAAACCAGTTGGGTAAATCTTCCCGGTCGAGAATGGGTTGTTGCCAAGTTTGAATTTGCGATCGCCAGGTTTGATATTCTTGTAGAGCAGTAGATGCGATCGCCCAAGCATTATTTCCACTTTTATCAAAAAAGTCTGTATATCTGCGATAATAGTTGACTCCGGTGGCAAATTCTGTAATGGGCAAATCCCAAGCGAGGACAAAGGGGATTTCGAGAGTTTCGCCTGGTTGGAGAGTGAAACGAAGTGCGATCGCAGCCCCGATTTGTGTATTCTCTGTTGCTGTCGTATCTATATAATTAGGCAAAGAACCATCTTTAGCAAAGCTTTGCCACAACTCATCACCAGTTCCTTCAGGATTCCAGCGAGTGTGGTGAAATACTTCAACTTGGGGATGCTTCAGCGTAGCAATACACCAAGTTCCATCTCCTTCTTGCAAAGCATCACTACCAACCCGACCTAAAACACAGCCAAACTGTTGTGTATTTTCAACTATTTGGTTATAGTTTCCTTGACTTTCGCCCCAACGTGGTTGGTATTCGTAAACCGGACTACCATCATCACGCACTCGCACTTGGGGAGATTTGAGGGCATTTGTAAACCAGCCCACCATATTTTGCCAAGTGAGCATAATACTGAGAGTAATCGGTGCATCTGTTGGGTTGTGGGCATTCCAGAGGAATATCGCTACAGGGTAACTAGTTTCTTGATAATTACCTGCCCAGATTGGGGAAAATTGCTCACAAGTCAACTGTGCTTGGAATACATTTTCGTACACAAACCAGCTACGTGGGTAGAGCGCGTGATAATTACCCGTCCCCTCTGCACTGGGAAGCGTTGGATACCATTGCCAAGCTTTGAGAGTGCCATCATCGGGCCCTTGGGTAGATAAAGCGTAGGCTTGGGTAGATGTGCCATTGGATTCAAATACACTGAATTGACAAGCGGGGACGTTTTTGAAGCTATGCTCACCGCCGTCGATGTGCCACAGGTTAAAATCTCCCCGTGAAGAACGACCGATGCAACCTGCACCAAAGCCACCTAAAGGCATACCATGCCAAGGGCCATCATCGATATTACTTGCGTAGCGAACGGTATAAGGTTTGTCCCAGCCTAAACCGATGGGACGGCTCCAAGTACAAGAGGGAATTTTCACAGAGAGTTGATTTGTCATCGCCTAATGTTACAGCGTGCAGTTACGTCAATGAAGACTAGCGCGATGTGCGATTTTTCTCAAGGGGCACAAATATCAATACTTGTCGGGTTTTGGGGGAAAGAGAAAAGGTTAAAGGGTAAAAACCTTATATATCAACCCTTCAGCAGTATTGATACAAATATGCCTTCTCGATTCAGTAGTCTAAGTAAGTTGGCACAATAAAATCAAACTAGGCTAAAACCCTTATTGCCTATTACCTTATCCCGCCGATAATTATTTACGCCCACTTACTTAGTAGCATCTGGCTCAGTCAAAAATATCTCGGCAAAAATCCGAAAAGCAGCAATTTCAGATTGTAGCTCAGTATATACTTACAAAATTAATATTCACTCTAGTACAGCTGTTACCATATCAAACAAGACTTATAAAATGTTTGAAAAATCCTCTTGTCGGGATCAAAAATTTTAGATCCCCCTAAATCCCCCTTAAAAAGGGGGACTTTGATTCCGGTTCCCCCCTTAAAAATGGGGGTTAGAGGGATCTAAAAGTGCCTAAAGTCACAGCGAAACACTTTTAAAACAACCTCTTAGAGCAAAATCCTCTTGTTTGATATGGTAAGCAAACTTCCACCACAGTGTATTATGAGTTCCAATAGGAATATAAATTTTTTGACTTCAAATTTGTCTATCTGTTAAATACGAAATTATCCGCAAAATTAGGAGCGTAATTATGCTACTAGAAACCAAAAACTATCGCCAAAAATTAAGCCGCATTTTAATTTGTTCCTTGGGTAGTAGTTTGTTGATTGCGAGCAATGTGCTACCTATAAATGCTTTGGGTAAACCTCACAATTCTCAAGGCTTCATAATTGCTAAATCACCAGATGAGAGACAACCAGAAGCAGTAAAAAAAGGAATTGAGCAACTTCCTGCTTCTCAAGCATCAATATCTCCAAGAAAGAAGACCTCTATTGAGTCGCCAATACAGCAGACTCGTCCTATATCTTCTAATACAGAAACTTCCCAGCCAACCTCGAACGCTTCAAATGATGACTCTACTTCTAGACCATCTAGACGTAGGACTTCTAACTCAAATTCTAATCGTTCCAATAGTAGTGCATCTAGATCGTCTGGAGTCAGGGCTTCTAATTCAAATGGTTCCGGGAGAGTTCGCAAGCCAAGTTCTAATGTAGCTAGAAGTGGCAACCAAAATATAGACCGTCCAGCAGTTTCTGCACCTGCGGCACCTACTTATAAAGAGATTAACTTTGTAGATGTTGCATTGGGTATTCTGAGTAAAAGTGACTTTCAATCTCAAGGTAGATATTTTCATTTCTATGAGTTTGAAGGTAGAGAAAATCAACTAGTCCAAATTAGGCTTGTTGGTAGTAAAGATACGCGCAGATCAAATAACTTGAGTTTAAATCCTTTGTTATTTCTGCACGATCCTGATGATAATATCATCGTCAAAAAAGGCTCTTTGGAAAAAAGCAGTGATGGGGATGATGCCTTCATTTTTGCGCGGCTACCTAAAAATGGCATTTACAAAATTGCAGTTACTAGCCGAGATACAGGTGAAATCGGTCGCTATAGTTTGGCTTTGAGAAATGACAGAGCTAGCTATACCTTAGATGAAGCAGGCCAACTAAGCGCTAATAGCTCAACCTTAAAACAAAATGGAGGTGCTTACAATGTTTCCAATTTCCAAGGAAGAAAAAATCAGCTTGTAAGTATTCGTGTAGATAGTGTTGATGAAGAATTTTCTCCTTACGTAGCTTTGCTAAATTCGAAAGGACAGACGATCGCTATAGATAGAGACAAAGATAAAGCTGGCACCTACAGCGCTTTAATTGACCGAGCTAGGTTGCCTGAAGATGACACTTACTATATAGTTGTCAGTTCTAAAAATCCACAGGAACGCGGTAAATATAGATTGACTATCTTCTGATAATTTAGGTTGTATAAAAACCTCTGCCTGATTTTACTACGCAAAACCTGTCCCTTTCCGAGCCGGAGAGGGACATTCTAGTAGGGGAGAAATTTTTACTCAGACAACCGCCAAATCTTAATGGTGTTGTCTTCACTACCACTGACAAGGGTTTTAGTATCAGGACTGAAGGCTACGGATGTCACAGTGTTGGTATGCCCTGTTAATGTGAGAATTTCTTCTCCTGTGGCCGAATTCCAAAGTTTGATGGCGCGATCGCGGCTACCACTGGCAATAATTTTACCATCGGCACTGAAGGCTACGGTTGTGACTGTGTTGGCGTGTCCTGTCAGTGTGCGAATTTCTTTTCCCGTCAGTAGATCCCAAAGTTTAATGGTGCGATCGCGGCTAGCACTGGCTAAAATTTTCCCATCTGGGCTAATAGCTACAGCTGTTACTGTTTGATAATTTCCCTCTAGTGTGCGTATTGAGTACCCTTTTGTGAGATTCCAGATTTTGATCGTCTTGTCAAAACTGCCACTAGCAAGAATTATACTATCGGGACTGATGGCTAGCGATCGCACCCAAAATGTATGCCCTACCAATGTCCGAATTTGCTCTCCTGTGGCTAAATCCCAGATTTTGATGGTGTTGTCATCACTACCACTCACCAGAGTCTCGCTATCAGCGCTGATCGCTAGGGCACGAACTGAGTCAGAATGCCCTGTAAGAGTGCGAATTTGTTTTCTTGTTGCTAAATTCCAAATTTTGATAGTGCTATCATCACTTGCACTTACCAAAGTTTTCCCATCTGGGCTAATTACTACTGTATTTACCTGCTGAGAATAGGCGTTGAGTGAAGATATTTCTTTTCCAGTTGAGATATTCCAAAGTTTGATTGTGCGATCGCCGCCACTGCTGGCAATGGTTTTACCATCAGGGCTGATGGCGACGGATAAAACCGAGTTTTCATGTCCTTGAAGGGTGTTAGCTAAGGAAACCTTACCCAAAGTAATCTTTGGTGGTTGACCTAAAAGCACGTCATCTTTGCCAGAATTATTATGCTGACTCAACCTAGAAACTAAACTGGTTTGAATCCGGCGAAAATGTTTATACCAAGATTCTTGGAATCCGAACAACAGAATAAAAGCACTTACCAAAATTAAAGTTCTCAGTAAAGGATAACTTTTTGGTAAAGATGGGGCTTGAGTTGCGGGAATTTTTCCAGATGACTTCCCAGCTGGTGGTAGGGCAAGGAGTTGTTTTGGAGTTAAGTCTTTGAGAACTTCATCAGCTGACTGGTAACGTTCATGGATATCTTTTTTTAAAAGTTTGTCGATGACAAAATCCAACTCAGCATTTAATGGACTCCGCAAATATTCCCGCCAATTACTCACCCAGGCGTACCCCGATTCCATCCACAACTGAAAGGGGGAAGTTCCCGTTAGCAGATGAAAGCAAGTAGCGCCTAAACCGAACAAGTCACTGGCAGGGAAAGCTTTACCATCTCTAATTTGTTCTAAGGGAGAATAACCATGTGAACCAATGGATGTCCCAGACTTGTGCTGAACTTTGGCGGTGAATTGCTTTGAAGAACCAAAATCAATCAGACTTAATCGCCCATCACTTTTATGACGGATAATATTTTCTGGCTTGATATCCCGATGAATGACTTTGCGATCGTGGATAAATTTCAGGATGGGCAATAAATCTAGCAAAATAGATTGAATATCCCTAGCGTTATACCCCTTGCGCTGTTGCAACTCCTTTAACAAATTATCGCCATTGATAAACTGCTGCACTAAATATAGGCAGCCATCTTGTTCAAAGTAAGCTATTAAAGTTGGAATTTGGGGATGTTCCCCAAGGTCTTGTAGTCGCTGCGCTTCTTCAGCAAATAATTCCATCGCCTTTTTTTGCGACCAAGTTCCTTGGAACTTTGGAGCTAATTGCTTGATAACACAGCGTTCATTGAGTTTATCGACATCTTCTGATAGATAGGTTCTGCCAAATCCCCCCTCATCTGAAAGAACTCGGATGACACGGAAGCGATTTCTTAAAAGTGACACCAACGGGGTGCTACAACTTTGGCAAAACTTCTTTCCATTGGGATTCAGGGGATTTAGGCAATCGGGATTTAAGCAGCAGATCATGATCTGACAGGCGCGACTGCATAACAAATTAGGCTAAGTTTGCCCCGAACTGTCCCTTAAGAAAATTGACTCTCGCTTACTTGTGGTAGAAAACCCTGTTCTGGGGATTGGGGGAATTACTTAATATAGTTAGCGTTTGTAAATAGTAGTCAGTCTTCCTTTTCTGTGGAAAACTACGAGAGCCATAAAATTAATTATTCTTCCGATTATATAATAATCTGAATAGAAATATTTCTCTAAACTGCTACCCCTAGTAATTGTGCTTGTATAGTGACAAGCAAAAATTGACTAAGTATTAAGTAAAACCCTGATTAATTAACCATCACTGACGATGAAATGTAGTCGCAATGGTTACTATATTTGTTTTTGATATTTTCAATTGCTCATGATAATTGTTAATTTGATACTTTAGGCAATAAAAGGTTATTTGAAAAGGATTTTGCTGTGATTTTAGACACTTTCAGATTCCCCTAATCCCTCTTTTTGATGGAGATTTAGGAGGATCTACAACTATTTGATACATCAAAAATAAGTTTTAAATTAATTTTGCTACCTTGTTTACTTAAGCCTCGCTCTCCATTTCCGAATAGCATTAGCAGTTCTGGTAACTGGTGGTATGTAGACATCTGGAGTTTCGTTAGAGTTTTCGTATTGTGTAATACTTTTATTATTTAATTTTTGGGTAGTTAGACAGTTAGCTAAAGTAGGCAAATAGCTTTCATAACTTAAAGCTTTTATTACTTCATCGACATTCTTAAACCGATCTTCTAATGTAATCTTCACCATTTTCCCTAAAGTTTTGGCGAAACTATCGGTAATATTTACTTCTTTTTGCCAGCATATCTCACCACTATTTGGATGGTAATCAAATTCTAAAGGACTTTTACCAGTCAACATATAAATACAAGTTATACCCAGTGCATAAATATCACTGGCATAAACTGGGCGAAGAGAATACTGTTCTGGTGGCGCAAATCCCCTAGTTCCAATAAAGTTGGTATTCACAGCTTGATTGGTAGAGTTTTCACAAGCATCAACTAATTGCTCTTTCACTGCACCAAAATCAATCAGCACTACCCGCTTGTCATACTCACACCGCAATAAATTTTGGGGCTTAATATCCCGATGAATCACATGATGTTTATGAAGATACTGTAATACTGGTAATAATTCCTGTAAAAACTGTTTTACCGAGGCTTCACTTTTGGGCCCACCTCGTCGCACTTCTTGGGCTAAAGTCAAACCCGGTACGTATTCTTGAATTAAAAAAAACTCTTCATTCGCCTGAAAGTAGTCTAGCAGCATGGGAATTTGCGAATGACTACCGAGTTGACCTAAAGTTCTTGCTTCTTTTTCAAAACGCGCACATGCCTTTTGCCAACTTTGGGGACTAGTCACTTTCGGGCAAAGCTGTTTAATGACGCACAGAGGATGCCCAGGTAATACGGCATTTTTGGCTAAAAAAGTGATGCCAAAACCACCTTTACCTAGAACTTGCAATATTTGATAGCGATCGCGGAATAGCTTCTTGGAAGCACACATCTGACCAAGTTGAGTTTGCTGTGAAATGCTCTCTTGAGAATTCGTTATTTTCTGAGAAAAGCGATTCATTAGTATAGAATATCAGCTCTGAAATGTCTCTAATCCTACGACAAATATTCCTTGATAACAGTAATATTACTGGAACTTTGCTAAATCATCATTATTCTTCTTAAGACTTACGCAAAAGTACACACAGTATCTGCGGTACTCCTCTGGAGAACTCGTAGAGTAGCCGCTTCTCTGCGAGACGCTCCGCGAATGCGTCTACATAAATTCCCCTGCATTTCTTGATAGCGATTTATGACCGAAGAAGGTCGGGGGAGAAAGAAAAACTGCTCCCCCTGCTCCTCTTCTCCCCCTGCTTCCCCTGCTCTCTTCGTTGACAGTCAATATTTTGGAGTTAGTCTTGCGAGTCTTTGTTATGGCTGTTAATGTGGATGAGCATATTAGCCCCGCAGGAGCTAACCAGGACTCAAATGGGCCAAATAGTCTCAAAAACAGGCAGACATCTCATTTGAGAAATATCGCTTTTTAATGGCAACTTTGACAGTCAGCCTTATTCCAAAAATCCAAAAATCCAAAAATCTTGCAATCAAAATAATATTGAAAAAATATGAAAGTGAGCATAACAGTACTACAATTATCAGGAATTTTAGATAATATCAGAGGTAATGAACTACGTCGTCAAGTTAGTGGACTTATTACAGAAGGAGCAAATATTTTTTTGCTTGATCTCAAAGAGATCAAGCTTATTGATAGCTCTGGTTTAGGTGCTTTAATCTCAGTAATGCAAATAGTGCAAAGTGCTAATGGTAAACTTTTTATCTGTTCTGTCAGCGAGCAAGTCAGGATGTTATTTCAACTTACTAAAGTAGATAGAATTTTTAAAATATTTGCCGATCAAGAGGAATTCAATCGCGAAATATTAGCAACCTTGGAAGTGGAGAAAAAGGGCTAAAATGCAGACAGAATAGTCAATATATAGAAATTCTATAGCAATCCGATAGCGAAGCAGTAGCGAGTCAGACGCTCCTACGTCGCTCTAAGCGAAGCCATGCCGCAGGCTTTACGCTGCGCTATCGAGCGTCTTTGATTTCTGAATCATTTGTAGAGGTAAGGGACTCTTTACTGGGGACTGGAAAGAAGGAATAAAGCTGTACTGAGTTTTGTTCAAAAATAAAATATGAGTCCTATATTTGATTGCGTCAAAAAACTTTGTACAACTCAAAAAGCCTTCTTTTCTATTGCCTCTTGCCTTCCCACGTAAGTAAGTATGTCTACGCCAGGTGCGCGAACAAAAATCAAGGCGGATTCTTATAGGGAGATAAAAAATAATTAACCATAGATGAAGATACATCCTCGTAGTGGCGTACTTCTGTACGCCACTATTCATTCAAATGAGAATGGCTAAAAACCAAGGGTATTGAATTCTAAGGCACTTCAATAGGAATCAAAGCATTTTCTGGCAAGTAGTTGCAAAAACGCCCTTCATCTGCAAGCACCAAAATCAGACGCAGGGGATAATCTGGCGGAACTTGCAAATCTGCCCACGGTACTGCCAACTCTAAACAACTATTGATTGCTACTTGAGCGCGGCTGAAACGGGGTTGCCATTGATAATTGTCTCCAGCTTCCCGAAACTGAATCGATTGCGTCAGTAAGTTAACTTCTAGAAGATGGTGAAAAAGATAATTAAGCGGGGCTGCATCTGGTACATCTGCCAAGGGAACTGGGCTATTAACCATTGTTTTTTCTGGATAAAACCACAGCAAATTCAACTCTGATGGAAAACCCCGCCCTGGTGCAACGCCACCTTTAAAGTCCAGCCGCACATAGAAATTGAGGTGATCTACGCCATACCAAAGTCGCTGGATGACGCTGCTATTGTGCATCGTCCCCCGCGCCCCGCCGATTTCTATGCGTCCAGCTTTGTCCCAATCTTGCTCGTCACCTTTACCATCGATAATAGGATGGATAAACCCTTGTGGGGTATGGCTTCCTTGTGCTTCGTGGATTTCCACTGGTTGCTTGAGATAAGGCGGTACAGGTTCATTTAATGCTTTGTAAATGCCAAACAGGTGTTCTCGAAACAACTTATCAAAGATAGCATCTTGATTTGAGGAGTGTCCTGCACCAAACCACCAAAACCAGTCTGAACCCTCTGCGGCATACAATGCTTCCCATGCTTCTGGGTTGTTTTCTTCCGTTGCTTCGGGATGACTTGCGAGCATAACTCTTGCTTCCGTTAAGTAATCCCAAGCCCGATTTTTGGCGCGATCGCCGATCCAGGTGGTAAAGCTGCCATCCACCCAAGAACCACTATGTAGTTGGCCTCCGGGAATGGTGGCTGTGGCGGGAAATTCTTCGAGAAATTCGGAGACGGTGACGAGTTTGAGGTGGGGTTCATCGCTCAAACTTTGATACAAAGCTTCTAAGAAGGGTTTGCCATCTTCGGGATAAAATTCCCAGCAATTCTCCCCATCCAAGGCGATGGTAACTAGCCAAGGTTGTTCGCTTTGACTTTCTCTTTGCATTTTAGCGATCGCTTGCAAATGTCCCACTAAGTCTGCTGCTGCCTTTTTTGCGGGCATCGCACTGTAGGTAAACCCAATCAAATCTGATAATCTGTGGTCACGAAACACAATTGACAAATCACCCTCTGCGGTTTGCAGCCGATAGGGTCGGTACAACAGTTCTGGTTGCTGCACATTCCCCGCCCCATCCCGATGAAAAAAGTGTTTCAGCGTCCATCCTAAGACAGCTTCATCTGAGCATATCCACTTAAATCCTTGGTTAATAATGTGTGGAAGTGTTGCCGGACTGACTGACTGTTCCGAAGGCCACAAACCACGAGGTATTTGTCCAAAGCGGTCTTTATAAAAGTTCCAAGCTTTCCGTAAGTGACGGGGAATATCTTCTTCCCACTGAAAGCGCTGCTTAGGTAGTGTCATATTCGGCACAGCTACCCGACCGGAGTTAGTATCAGCGAGTAAGGGTAAGATCGGGTGGGTGTAGGGCGTAGTGGTAACTTCTAGTTGCCCAGCCTCCTGCATTTTGCGGTGTTGGGGGATAATGCGACTGAGGATTTCTCGTTGTTTAGAATAAATGCGCTGGCGATCGCTTAAACTAAAATTCCGACCCTGTTTTAACCAAGTAGCAATTTCTGGGTCATCCCAAAACAGCGGATCGATCCAAGCTAAATTGTGCCAAGCTAGCAAATCACCATAATCAGGCAATTCCCAATTTGCTAAACACCAGGCTTGCCCCTTCTCCTGCCTTTGCTGATACAACTCGCTATAGCGGGGATGTGGGTCAATCAACGTATGGTGATTGGCATCAAAAAAGTGTTGGATAATGAATTCCCTCTGTTCCTGGCTGAGTTGTTCATCCGGTGTCAAGCAGGCTGTGAGGTAAGGGTCAAAAGCAGTCCCAGCAATATAATCTTCGAGTTGTAATATCAGCGATGGAACTAAATTCACCGTTTGGTGTAACTTAGGATACCGCTCTAAGAGCAATACCAAATCCAAATAATCTTTAGTCCCATGTAAACGTACCCAAGGTAGGCGGTACTGCTGACTGGGAGACAGGGCACTACCAGGAGATTTGTACAGAGGCTGATGTTGATGCCAGATAAAAGCGATGTAGAGAGGATGGGACATAGGAATAGTTAGGAGTTAAGAATGAGGAGTTAGGAGTTGATTCAAAACTCATAACTCCTAACTCCTAACTCCTAACTTTTACACCACTTGTTCAATTTCCGCAATTTCAGGAATCATTTCTTTTAGGCGGCGCTCAATACCCATTCTCAGGGTCATTGCAGAACTGGGACAAGAACCACAAGCACCTTGTAGGCGAAGTTTTACAACAGGCCCATCGAGTTCTACGAGTTCCACATTGCCGCCATCAGACATGAGATAAGGGCGCATTTCATCTAAGACTGTTTCAACGTTGTCAATTGTGAGTTCCATAGTTTTAGACCTGCTAAGTTAATGGTGTGGGGAATGGGGAATGGGGAATTGAGAATGGGATAATAATGAACCATTCTTGTGCCATCTGTGCTGTTACTCGTTAACTATTATCCAAAATCTTATTTTCCATGTTGTCTGAACAGAGTTTTCGTGTGAGCCTCCTACTTTACTTTAGCTTTTAGGTTCTGCTTTGCAGTCTGACGAAAGACAGGATTTAATTCTCCTAAGTACACGTCACCGTAAAAAGGGGCCAAAAATCTATTTTTTGTAAATTTTGAGTAAAGCGGAGCAAAGTCAACATTTAGGTGTTTGTTGTATCTTGTTCTTCAACCCAGCCCATAATTATACAATTTTGTGGTCTAGGGACAGAATTCTTTCCAATCCCCATCCCCAATTTATTTATTTATTGAATAATAATTACTAAAAACCTTTAAAATTCCCAACTCCCAATTCCCAACTCATTACTCAACACCATTTATTGAGTCGCCATCACCAGAGGAAACCATGACTGGCTGTTGATATAGTGGCACTGTAAATGTCACTGTTGAACCAAGTCCTTCACCCAGGCTATAAAAATGTACCTCGCCGCCCATTGCTTCCACTAGCTTCTGAGATATTGCCAGTCCTAAACCTGTGCCACCATACTGGCGAGTGCGTGAGCCATCCACCTGAGAGAATAATTGAAAAAGTTTATCTTGTTTGTCTAGGGAAACACCGATGCCTGTATCTGCCACACGGACTCTTACCATACCAGGAAATTGCTGGTCTTGAACCTTCGATTTTTTGAGTACTAAATCGGCGCTGACGGTGACACCACCTTCATGGGTAAATTTGATGGCATTACCTAGCAAATTGAGCATCACTTGGAGCAAGCGTTGGTAGTTGCTTTGGACAATGATTTCATCAGAGGTAGCAGGCATTTGCATCCGAAAGCTGAGGTTTCTCATTTCTGCTTGGGGACGCATGAAACTTTCTACATCACTAAATAGCTCATTTAGCTTCACTGGAGCGTAAGCTAGTTCCATTTTACCAGCTTCGATTTTAGCAATATCTAAAATGTCGTTGACGATATCTAGTAGATGTATCGATAAGCCGTGAGCTTCTGACAAAAACTGATTTTGTTCTTCTGGGTCATCTGCCATCCCTTCCAAAATTAGCTTCAAGAAGCCAATCATGCCATTGAGAGGGGTACGAATTTCATGGGAGACATTAGCCAGAAACTCGCTTTTGAGCCGGGAAGCTTCTTCGGCTTTTTGACGTGCTACTTCTAATTCTTCGTATAAAGTAGCATGAGCGATCGCAGTTCCCAATTGATCTGCTGCTTCTTTTGCTAGTTCTAATTCCGATTCTGTTAATGTATAGCATTCATCTTGCCAATTCAAGGCAATCAATCCATTGGCTTGGTCTTGGTAACAAGTCGCAACCACCAAGGTTTTCTGCCGCCCAGACTCAGTACATCCAGGCACTTCCATCACAACTGGTTCTAGAGTTGTCAAAGCCTGAGCAAAGGCAGGCTCAGAAGCTACATCTATTTCTGAGCCTAGCATTGATCTGAGTTCTGGCTGGCGATACTCAGCCTTAACTTTTACTTTTGAGCTAGAGGGCTGATAAGGACAAATAATACAGCGCTCTAGCCGCAGTGCTTTTCCTAAACTGTCAACTGTTTGCTGCCAAATAATATCTAAATCCAATGTCCGGCGAATATTTCTGGTAATCCGATTTACCAGTTTTTGATGTTGCTGTGAACGCAAAGCCAACTCTATCTGTGTGGGCGTTTTGGATGCCACACGCGTTTGTTTTTTGTTGAGTGTCGCTTGCACTAAGCGTCCCATAACTAAAACTGTAGTGGCAGTTGTTCCCAAACTCGGCATAATCGGACTAATCACTAAGTCCAACTCAAATAATTCTTGATGGTAGCTAAACCAACACTGAAACCTTTCTGGCACCAAACTTGTCAAAATTCGGTGCAATCGTTCCACATAATTAACCTTATCCACTGGAGCAAAGGTTTGTGTCTGGTTCAGCTCTTCAACTATTTTTTCGGTATTTAACCCCAGGAGTTCGCTGTGCTGCCAATGAAAGGTCAGATAGCGCCCTGCCCCATCTTGCGTATACACCAACTCAGCTCCTAGAGTTGGTAATAAGCCATCAGTTTTACTGGTAATAGATTCCAGATTTTGGGAAAATACATTCGGCAATTGGGAATTGGCAGTAATAGTCATTAATTGAGTTGGATAGACAAAGGATATCCGACCGTAATTTTACTAAAGCTGCTAAAATTTTTATATAAATTTTTACAGCTTTTTCGCTTTTATTGCGTATTTCTTTGTTGTTCTGAAATCCAGCTTGGCAAACTTCACCTTTTTTAACTTGCATTAACAGATGACTGATGGCATTAATCGTTCCATTCACCACGAGGAGGAACGGGAGTACGCATAGGGGTGCGTGTAAGTTCGTCATCTCTGAGGATTTCACCACGTAACCACTGGCGAATTGCTACCTCAATCACTTTACTTGGGTCATTGGTGAGATGCTGAATTTGCTCTAGTAACTCGGAGTCCAGGCGGACGGCAATTTCTACCTTATCGGTTCGTGTGTTTTCCGCTTCGGTAGTTCTCTCTTGCATATTCATAGGTTTGATATACTCTGAATTGGTTTTGTCTCAAGCTTTGTAAAGTAGTTATATTCATCATTTGGGCTAATTCACTGAAAAATCTTCAATGGGACATTTACATAGTTCCCCGAAATAGCACCAAAGTAACAGCTTTAAGTTTTAAATCGCATTTTTCATATAACTGACTAGACAATTGCTCTAGAAGTTTTGCCGATAAATCAGTGATTATGAGTAATTACAAGTCGTAATTGCCCAAGATCACTACATGATCCCTACATGTACTTATTTACATTTATTGTACGCTCCTAGCTGTTGAATACTAGCAGCGACAAATAGACTTTCATAATATTCTTAAAAGTCCACCTATTTAGATCGAAAGTTAAAGATGGGGTGAAGAGGATGTGAGGGCAGGGGGCAGGGGGCAGGGGAAGAAGACTGTTGATATTGACAAATGACAAATGACCAATGATCAACTCAGCACTAAAAGCGGAGCGTCTTGGCTAAGAAAGCATTAAAATACATTAAGTAAATTGCTCTTTTAACTTTGGTTGCTGCTAAGGCAAAGATAGTATATGACTGACGTTCCCGCAGTTCGCATTCGCAATTTTTGTATTATTGCTCACATCGACCACGGGAAATCAACCCTCGCCGATCGCTTGCTACAAGCGACTGGCACTGTTGAAGACCGAAAGATGAAGGAACAGTTTCTCGACAACATGGATCTGGAACGGGAGCGCGGCATTACGATTAAGCTGCAAGCTGCCCGGATGAACTACACAGCGAAAGATGGTCAGCAGTATGTGCTGAACCTAATTGATACTCCTGGACACGTGGATTTCTCTTATGAAGTCTCCCGCTCTCTTGTTGCTTGTGAAGGAGCGCTATTGGTAGTAGATGCGTCCCAAGGTGTAGAGGCGCAAACTTTGGCAAATGTCTATTTAGCCTTAGAGAATAACCTGGAAATTATCCCAGTTTTGAATAAAATCGATTTGCCTGGGGCAGAACCAGAACGAGTAATTGGCGAAATTGAAGAAATTATCGGTCTAGATTGCAGTGGTGCGATTTTGGCTTCTGCTAAAGAAGGACTTGGTATTGATGAGATTTTAGAAGCAGTTGTCGAGCGGATACCGCCACCGCCCAATACCATAAATGAACGGTTGCGAGCGTTAATATTTGATAGCTATTACGACAGTTACCGAGGAGTAATTGTGTATTTTCGGGTGATGGATGGCACTGTCAGAAAAGGCGATCGCATTCATTTAATGGCATCCGGTAAAGAATTTGAAATTGATGAGTTAGGTGTGCTTTCTCCCACTCAAAAGCAAGTTGAAGAACTCCACGCTGGCGAAGTAGGCTATTTGGGAGCGGCCATTAGAGCAGTAGCTGATGCACGGGTGGGTGACACAATTACCCTTAGTAAGGCAAAAGCTGAGTCACCCTTACCAGGTTACGCAGAAGCGAACCCAATGGTTTATTGTGGGATGTTCCCCATTGATGCTGACCAATTTGAAGACTTGCGGGAAGCATTAGAAAAGCTGGAACTCAACGATGCAGCCCTGCATTACGAACCAGAAACTTCGAGCGCGATGGGGTTTGGCTTCCGTTGCGGGTTTTTGGGTTTGCTGCACATGGAAATCGTCCAGGAACGCCTAGAGCGGGAGTATAATCTCGATTTAATCATTACAGCCCCCTCAGTGGTTTATAAGGTGATTACTCTCAAAGGAGAGGAACTGTACATCGATAATCCTAGCCGTTTGCCTTCTCCCAACGATCGCCAAAGAATTGAAGAACCTTATGTCCAAGTAGAGATGATTACGCCGGAAACTTATGTCGGCAGCTTGATGGAGTTGTCACAAAATCGCCGGGGCATCTTCAAAGATATGAAATATCTCGCCCAAGGACGAACCACCCTGACTTACGAACTCCCCTTGGCGGAAGTTGTAACTGACTTTTTCGATCAGATGAAATCGCGATCGCGCGGTTATGCTAGTATGGAATATCACCTCATAGGCTACCGTGAGAATCCTCTGGTAAAGCTGGATATCATGATTAACGGCGATCCTGTGGATTCCTTGGCGATGATTGTGCATCGAGACAAAGCTTACAACGTTGGACGGGCAATGGCAGAAAAACTCAAAGAATTAATTCCCCGTCATCAATTCAAAGTCCCAATTCAGGCATCTATTGGCAGTAAAGTTATTGCCAGCGAACATATCCCCGCCTTGCGGAAAGATGTGCTAGCCAAATGCTACGGTGGTGACATCAGCCGGAAGAAGAAACTCTTACAGAAGCAAGCAAAAGGTAAAAAGCGGATGAAATCTGTAGGTACTGTAGATGTACCCCAGGAAGCTTTTATGGCAGTACTGCGCTTAGATCAAAGCTAATAGAAAAAAGAATTCAGGAGTAAGGAGTCAGAATACCCTTTCAGGGAAGCAAGCTACAGAATGAATTAAATTCCAAGTGGTGGATAGCGAGTCTGCAAACGTCTGAATTTGCTCTTTTAGTTTCCCACCAAACTTTTCTTGTTCTGAATTCTGACTTCTGAATTCTTTTTCAATATTTGTTAATTTTAATTACAAAGGCTGTCAACAGCAGCCTCAAATGTAAAAGTTTCAGCCTACTGTTGGTAGGTTTAGCTTTCAAAAAGCCAGAAACTAACTAGCCATTGGCTCAAACATCCTTGAGCGTGCCTCTAATGCAGGATTTCTAACAGCAAAATATATATTTATTGTAGAAATTCAAAACATCATGAGTCGCAAGCAGCCCCAAGAAGAACTCTCTGAGGCAGAGCAAAAATACCGCACTCTGGTAGAACAAATTCCGGGCGTTGTTTATATTTTACCGATTAATACCACTGCTCAAGAAGCTTATATTAGTCCGCAACTACAACAATTGTTAGGCATTGCTCCCGAAGATTGGCATCACGGTTTTTTTGATAGTTGGTTAAATTACACTCATCCAGACGATCGCGATCGCTATTGGCAAGCTGTAAACACGACAATCACCACCGGAGAGCCTTTGAGGGTCGAGTATCGAATGATCAGGCGCGATGACAGAATAATTTGGGTGCGGGATCAAGCTAATCTTGTTCTTTGTGTAGATGGACAAACTCAGGTACTTCAGGGTTTAGTGTTCGATATTAGCGAACGCAAACAGGCAGAAACCGCATTGCAAGAGAGCGAAGCACGTTATCGTGCCATCCTCGAAGATCAAACGGAACTGATTGCTAGAGGCTCACCAGATGGTATTGTTACTTTTGTTAATGAAGCTTTCTGTCGATTTTTTGGACTCAAGCGAGAAGAGATTATTGCCCAACACTACGAACCTGTTGTCTTTGAGGAAGACCGGGAACGTGTATTTAGTCAGGTAAATTCCATTAGTTCCGAAAATCCCGTGATTGCCATTGAAAATCGGGCCATAGCAAGCCTTGGTGTGCGGTGGACGCAGTGGATTATTCGAGGCATATTTGATGACCAGGGTACTCTTGTAGAACTTCAATCTGTTGGACGAGATATTACTGACCGCAAACAGGTAGAAGAAGCATTAAGTGAAAATGAGCAAAAATTCCGGGCGATTTTCAATCAAACCAATCAGTTTATCGGATTGCTTCAGCCCAATGGAATTGTATTAGAGGCTAACCAAACAGCACTGGACTTTGCTGGGATTACTCGAGAAGAAGTAGTCGGTAAGCCATTTTGGGAAGCAAAATGGTGGACAATTTCTTCCGAGACACAAGCACAATTAAAAACTGCGATCGCAGATGCTGCTAATGGTGAATCTATTCGCTATGAAGTTGAGGTTTTGGATCGAGATGATCGAGCGATCGCGATTGATTTTTCACTACGTCCCATACTCGATGAAACAGGGCGCGTAACATTACTTATTTCCGAGGGACGAGATATTAGTGAATATCAAGCCGCGCTGCGCGAACGTCAAAAAGCTGAAGAGGCATTGCGTTCAAGTCAAGACTTTCTCCAAAAGGTTGCTAATACCGTACCGCATATTTTGTATTTATTTGACCTCTTAAAAGGAACAAGCATTTATCTTAACCAAAAAAGTCTTAGTATTTTAGGCTACTCTCCAGAGGAATTTTGTAACGCAGATCCGCAGTGGTTCCTGAATTGCTTTCATCCAGACGACCAACACCTCTGCTATGACATACCAAGTCGCTTCGTCAAACTTAGCGACAACGAAGTTCTTTCCACCGAATACCGATTCCGACATAAAAATGGGGAGTGGCTTTGGCTGAATACACGAGAAGTCGTATTTGCCAGAGATGCTAGCGGTACTCCAATACAGATTCTTGGCTCGGTAGAAGACATTAGTACTCGCAAACAAGCTGAAAAATTGCTGCGACAACAGGCAGAGGGGGAACGGCTAATTACTGAAGTAACTCAACAGATTCGGCAATCACTGAATTTGGAGGAGGTTCTAAATACAACAGTCAACAGTATTCGAGAGTGTTTGGGTTCAGATTCCGTCGCTATCTACCAGTTGGAATCTGACGGAAGTGGCTATTTTGCGGCAGAATCGCTTAGTGATGACTACCCGCAGAGATTAGAGCAGACACTGCACCCATTTTCGAGAACACGAGATTTTAGCTACTATTACCAGGGATTACCTACAGTCCTGCATAATATCCAGGAGTCTGATCTTTCAGCCGATGTTTTTGAGTTATTACAACTCTATCAAATCAAGGCTGCGATGGTAGTACCGATTTTGAATGGGGATCATCTGTGGGGTTTACTCATTGCTCATCAGTGTAGCGCACCTCGTTACTGGCAAGCATTTGAAGTTAATTTGTTGCAGCAGTTAGCCAGTCAGGTAGCGATCGCTATTCATCAATCAGTACTCTACCAGCAATTACAAGCTGCCAATGAAGAACTGCAAAGATTGGCCACTTTAGATGGCTTGACTCAAATAGCCAATCGTCGCCGATTTGATCAATATCTTGAGAATGAGTGGCATCGACTCAAACGCGAGCAAATGCCGTTGTCTTTAATCTTGTTTGATGTCGATTTTTTTAAACGCTACAACGATACTTACGGGCATTTAGCAGGAGATGATTGTTTGCGGCAATTGGGGAGTGCGCTTAAAAGTGTGATTAAGCGTCCAGCCGATTTAGTAGCCCGTTACGGCGGCGAAGAATTTGCTGTGATTCTGCCTAATACAGAAATTGAAGGAGCAATCTCTGTAGCTCAAACTATTCGACAAGCAGTCTATGACTTAAACTTTCCCCATGCTCAATCTAGTGTGCGCGATCGCATTACTGTCAGTCTCGGTGTTGCCAGCATTGTGCCAAATTCCGAAACTTCGCCACAAGACTTGATTAATGCTGCGGACAAATCACTCTATATAGCTAAACAGCAAGGGCGCGATCAAGTTCATACTGTTTGCGTCGTTAACCCTTCTTAAAGCCTGAGTTAGAAAACGGGCACTCAAGTGTTTTAAATTACGAATTAGTATTATGCCTTACTTCCTATCGATAGCACACAGTTGATAACCTTTGATAAGCTTTAACAAAATAACTGTTAAAAAATCTAAAAATTTAGTAAAAGTACTCACTGCATTCGCCAGACTTGTATTTTTAGGTAAATGTAGTTGTTTAGATATTTGTAAAGTGTCGGGGAGTCTAACAGATGAAGATATTGGTATTGAGTTGGGAGTTTCCGCCAAGGATTGTTGGGGGAATTGCGCGACATGTAGCGGAATTGTACCCAGAACTGGTAAAGCTAGGACATGAAGTCCACCTGATTACGGCGGAGTTTGGTCAGGCATCAATGTATGAGGTGGTTGAAGGAATAAAGGTACATCGGGTGCCAGTGGCTTATAGCAATGACTTTTTCCACTGGGTAGTCAATCTCAACTTGAGTATGGGAGATCACGGTGGTAAGTTGATCTTGGAAGAAGGGCCCTTTGATTTAATTCATGCCCACGATTGGTTAGTTGGAGATGCTGCGATCGCTCTCAAGCATAATTTTAAAATACCACTAATTGCCACAATTCATGCTACAGAATACGGACGCTACAACGGTATTCACACAGAGGTTCAAGGCTATATAAATGGCAAAGAAACCTTGCTGGCTTATAATGCTTGGCGAATTATTGTTTGTAGCGACTATATGCGCCAAGAGGTAGAACGAGCATTATACAGTCCTTGGGACAAAATCGATGTTATCTATAACGGTATCAGAGCCGAAAAGAAACAGCATCACGTAGATTTTCATGCACTAGATTTTCGCCGCCAATTTGCTACAGACAATGAGAAAATCGTTTACTACCTCGGTCGTATGACCTACGAAAAGGGTGTACCTGTATTACTTAATGCTGCACCAAAAATCCTTTCGGAAATGGGAGGTAATGTTAAATTTGTCATTGTCGGTGGTGGAAATACTGACCATCTCAAACGCCAAGCCTGGAATTTGGGAATTTGGCATCATTGCTATTTTACAGGTTTTCTCTCTGATGATTACTTAGATAAATTCCAAACTGTTGCTGACTGCGCCGTTTTTCCGAGTCTTTACGAACCCTTTGGAATTGTAGCTTTAGAAAGCTTTGCTTCTCGCGTGCCTGTAGTGGTTTCTGATACAGGTGGTTTTCCCGAAGTAGTGCAACATACCAAAACAGGCATTGTTACTTGGGTGAACAATTCCGACTCTTTAGCTTGGGGAATTTTGGAAGTGTTGAAAAATCCAGGTTATCGACAATGGCTAGTAGATAATGCTTATGAGGATTTAGAGCGGCGCTTTAGCTGGCCGAAATTAGCTAGGCAAACTCAAGAAGTATATCAGCGAGTTGTGCAAGAGCGATCGCAAATTGCCTGGTAAGAGACTTTTCACAGCGGCGATTTCTTCAAGAAGTAAGACTTACGCCCAATAGAGCCTCAAACCCTTTGTAAAAGGGAAGGAACCGGATTTTTCATTTGCCTTTATTACTGCTCACGTCGCTTATACCTCAGTACTAAAGTGACTGAGCTTTACGCTTCCCGCAAACCTTGTAACAATCAACATAAATACCTTTTGTTGCTAACTAATTGTGCTTTGAAGCGTCAGGCATAATTGCCTCCTGAAGATTTACGCCACTGAGGTTAGCTCCCCTCATGTCGGCTCCTCTTAGGTTGGCTCCTCTGAGATTTGCCCCTGCCAAATTCGCACCTCTAAGATTAGTCCAACTCAAATCAGCTTGACTCAAGTCAGCTTCACTTAAGTTAGCCCGCAATAGGTAAGCACCACTGAAGCGAGCCTGACTCAAATTAGCTTTGTAAAGGTCAGTTTTATAAAGATAAGCTCCCAATACTTCCGCTTCGTACAAACTTGCTTCGCTAAGGTCAGCCTCAATCAAGTTAGCTTCAATCAGGTTAGCAAAAGATAGATTTGCCCGTATCAGTTTCGCTGCACCTAAATCGGCATCTCTCAAGTTAGCGTCTCTGAGGTCAGTTCCAATTAGATTAGCATGAGCGATCGCAGCGCCTCTCAGATTCGCCTCACTCAAATCGGCTCCAATTAAATTAGCCTGACTCAAATCTGCCTGTGTAAGTATAGCACCACTCAAGTTAGCAACACTCAAGTTAGCATCACTCAAATTAGCTTCAATGAGAAAGGCTTTGCTGAGGTTGGCACTACTGAGGTCAGAACCACTGAGGTTTGCTCGCACCAGTAAAGCATTACCTAAATCTACCTTTCTCAAATTTACCCCTTGGAGGTTTCCGCCTCTGAGGTTATGCCCTTGCAGATTTGCAGCGCTGAGGTCTGGTTCAATCTGAGGATTTTTCTTTCTCCATTCAATCCATGTCACTGCACCTGCTTTCAGTAAAGCTAGATGCTCTCGATTTGCCATTTTCTTTCCTTTACTCCTGACGACCACCTAGAGGATTTGCTCGGCCAGCTACATTTTCAATAGCCGTTAAAGCTCCCGCCGCACCTGCTAGAATATCTTGTTCTTGCCCACCTAAGTAAAGTCGTCCAAAGCTACCTACAGCTTGAACTTCAAGAATGTTAATCCTCGCCGCTTTCTCCGCTTCATTGGCAGCGAGTGCGGCGTAAGCAGCAGGTTCCACTTCTAATACATATAGTGTTTGTCCTGCTAGTAGTAGCTGTCCCCGACGCGTGCGATTAATCAGTTGTGTTTGATAAGCATCAATGTTGCGGATAATCTGACTAGAAATAACACGCGGTTTCAGACATTCCTCTCTTTTGACTCCTAGTGCCGCCAAAATTGCTTGACCAGCAGCTCGCGTTTCACCTTGGGAGCTAGAATGAACTTCCAATAGTCCGTATAGTCGTTCAACTACCTGTACTCCCGGACGGACAGAAGCAGATTTCAGAGCTATATCCGTAATTTTATTAATTTCGATACCAGGAGAGATTTCAATCCACAGTGATGTATCCCCTGGTAATGGTAAGAAGCCTTGGGCTACTGTTCCCATATATGCTGCATGTTGAGGTTGCAGGTTGTCGAGAAATACGAAACTGCGTAGTTCTATTCCCAAGATTTTGCTCTCCAGTCATAAGGGTAAAAGTTATCTATTGCAAGATATGAGTGCCTAACTTGGGGCAAAAATGCCCCAAGTTAAGGATGGAAAAATACAAAGTATAAAAATTTTGCTGTCGATAAATTTTACACCTGAGAAGTATTCTGGCAGTAAAAACCGCCTTGATAATTGTACAAGCTTTATTACGCACAAATCGCTGGCTGAAATCCCTAACTAGTCTTGATTTACTGATAAAGTTGATGTGACAAAAAAATTTTTAGCTAAACTGAAGCGGGAAAAGTTCACTGGAATTGTGCCAATATCTTCAAAATACTGCCAATCAAACTGATAGTGTTAGGATTTATATATTGACAAATTGACAAAATAGCCTAGAAGTGGTTTAGCTGGAAATCAGGAAATAATAGGCTATTTGTTAATTCTAATCTATTGTGTTTCCCCACAGTTGCGTGGCGCAAGCAGTAGCAGAGCTTGAGTTCTTTTAGCGGACTATTTTGCTAAACCGAGTGTCCGACCAGGGAAACCAGCAACGTCAAAATATCGAGTTGAGCCAACAGTTTGATACTTCAGGATCGTTTTTAATCCACTAGTACTTGGTTGGGATGTCAAAGTATGAGATTTAAAAGAAACTTTTTTGACTCCATTTACCAAAGATTCATGTAAAACACGACCTATAAGTTTTCCTTGATGGGGAATCTTCAAATTTAAAGTATTAGCTAAGGTAATAGCCACATCAGCATTACTCACTGGTACTCGGTCTACAAAAGCTTTCTTAAAGTCAGGGCCGATCGCAGCCATATAATTGTAAGTATCAGCACGGCTAAAAGAGCCATGCATTCCCTGTCCTTGTTGCAAAGAAGAATCTGCAACTTCCACGCCGCAAGCAGTTGGATCACCACAACCAGTATCAAATGTCCGAAAGTTTACTGCGATCGCTGGGCTAGGAAGATGAGATTTACCATCAAGCCCGATCGCACTTAATGGTAAAGTACCTGGAATGGAACCTAATTTATCATTTACAAATAAACCACTAACATAATCTTCTTTTAAGAGGATATCTACAACTTTTTTAGCAAGTGCTTTGTTATTTGCACTATTAGGTAAATAAATCAAATCTGATCCACCATTAGCAGCCACTAACACATCAGGTTTGTTTGCTTCTTTACCAATCAAACCATTTTTAGAAAACTGACCCTGAGTTGGATCAACCACAACATTTTGTTTATCTGGATCAAACAAAGGCAATCCTAAACCATGAGCAATATCAATAGCTAGAAAACCAGGTGGCAAAAATCCTTTCATCACATCTGGATAATCAAGTGTCCTTGAGTAGCTGGTTTTGCTCTCCTTGCTGATGGTAGAAAAACCGTGATCGGCCGTCACAAAAATATTTGTAGAAGTGTCTAAATTTAGCTGTTTCAGGACAGCGCGAATTTGGGCGAGATTTTGATCGACATTTTGACGAGCGGCTAGTGAAGTAGGGCCATTAATCCCTGGAGTAAGAGTGTTTAGACTATCACCTTGATTATGCTGAGTTCCATCTGGATCGCGTGACCAATAAATTAAAACAAAAGGTTTTTGCCGTTGTTTGAATAGAGGCAATAGCACTTTTGTCGTTACATCAGCAAAGTATTGTTGTTGAAATATATTAGCGACTTTTGTACCTGGTACTTTGCTGTTACCAGATTTGCCATTATCTCCTCGCGTCGGAGATTTTAAGGCAATGCCATTTTTTGTTAATAGTTCAGCTATTTCAGAACTTAAAGGAATTCCCGTTGGAGAACCGGTAGCATCATCAATTATAATTGTGGATTTACCAGTTCTTTGAGTAATATCTTGAATTAATACTGGTCCAACCTTGCCAACGGCGGCGGTACTAAGTCCAGCTTCACGTGCGGCACCTAATAGGCTTTCTTCGTTTAAGTAATTACCATCAAAGTGTTGGCTAATTTCCCCCAAAACAGCATTATTTTCTAAGAAAGGAATGGCGCTATTACTGGCGCTGTTGACAGGAAAGCCAACATTAATTGTATTGCTAAAATCACCAGTATCACCGAGATAATGTCCAGTTGCGATCGCAGAAGCATTAGCGGTAGTAAAAGTAGGAAACAGCGAATGACTATTGATAAAACTTACACCCTGTTGGCGAATTTCATGAAGATTAGGAGTTTCTTTATCATTAACTTTGCTAGGTCGCAATCCATCGGTAATAAAAATTATTACATTGTGTTGAGGTTTTGTCTTAGCAAACCCTGAAACTGCCAACACTGTAACAAGTGTAACAATAGCTATGATCAGAAAAGTCTTATATGTCTTAGGTAAAACCATCCGCCTACATCTCCAAATATAGATATTTCTGGCTTTTTGGGGCTTTAGTATTTAATTGAACCATGTATCAAACTTTATTGCGTGTTAACTGGAATACCAATTTTTTCATCCCAGTATAAATTTAGATGGCTGCTTAACCTTCAGTCAATTGAATTTGACAATAGCAGTATTTATACTTGCTATGAAAATATCAAATCTTTGAAATTATATAAGTAAACTTTATTGGATAATCGGAATATCTCTCTTTCATAAATGTTTTGAGAGCTACAAGCGTTTACTATGTTATTGAGCCGAGTATCTCAGTTTTGGGAAAATATCTTTTAAAGAATCCGAAAAGCAGCAACATCAGTTTGGAGATTAAGTATACACCTACCAAAATGAGATAAACTCGTTGCTAAGTCATGGTTAATACAAATTTAAAACTGAGATTTAAACCCGTTTCTCACAGTTGGGTTGCTCTGCATCCACAGCCTAAAGGAGTAATTCAATTTATTGCAGGGGCTTTCTTTGGTACATTTGGTCCCATGCTTTTTTATCGCTATCTACTTCAGTCTTTATTTAATCAGGGATATACGATTATTCTTCTGCCGTTTAATTTTACTTTTAACCATTATGTAGAAGCTGGTTTTTTGATGAGAGAGCAGTATGAGATTTTGCCAGAGCTTGTAAGGATGGCAAGTGTTGAGGGATATGATTATGAAGCCTATCTAGATGATAAAAACTTTTCTTGGATTGGACATAGCCTTGGCTGTAAATATATCTCACTTTTAGAAGGATTTACCGCTTTGCCAGATGATATTAAAAAAAGAGAAACCTTTATTCGGAATCTGCTATCTCATACTTCAAATAAGTCCCAGATAGAAAGTGTAATTAAAGATATTGACATTCTCATTGAGGAACTTAAACGAAAAATTATAGAAGATCAGAAACTAATTTGTAGTTACGTAGGTCGGAAAATTAAAATTAATGGTGTCTTTATTAGAGGGCAAGTTTCTATCCTTTTAGCTCCTGATATTAGCGATACAGCCAGCGCAATTCGCCCTCAATTTTTAGCCGACATCATCGATAATCTTGGTTGGGGTGTGAAACCAAACCCTGAAGAAACCAAGAATTTAATCAAGGATAGTGGTTTATTTAATATCATGGGTTTAGTCTGTTTTAAGTCTGATAAGATTGCTAAGTTAACCTGTGAATGGTTTACTGATATTTTGAAAAGACCGCCTCAAAAATTTCTCAAAACTTTAGACGGTGGGCATTTAAAACCTTTAGGTATTCAATTAGGTAATACTGTGATTAATCTTTTTGATAAACCTTTAATTGAGTCAGTTCAAGAGCGAAATAGAGGCTTTGAGCATCATGTAATTGAATTACTTGAGGCACTCAAAGAAGAATCAAAATAATGGGAATTGGGAATTGGGAATTGGGAATTGGGCATAGAGAAGAGACAAGGGAGACAAGGAAGAGTGGGGAGACAAGGAAGAGACTTGTTCAATAATTTCCCCTTGTCCTCCTTGTCCCCCTCGCCCCCTGCTCCCCTGCTTCTTCCCCATTCCCTAATGCTTTTTCATCACAATCCCAATTCTTCTGGAAAGCCCAGCATAATGTTTAGGTTTTGGATTGCGGCTCCTGATGCGCCTTTGCCCAAGTTGTCGAGACGGGCAACTAGCAATGCTTCTTTGGTGGTGTCATTGGCGAATACAAAAACCTGAACAATATTAGTGCCGTTCACTGCAATCGCATCCAAAAATATTCCATCTCGCAGCAGAGTAGAATCTTGGAATGGAGCAACCTGTACAAATTTTTCACCTTGGTAGTAATCTGCGATCGCTTCATAGATTACCTCACCGGATGGTGGATTATCCAAACTTCCTAACGGCAAAGGCACTTGAACTAGCATCCCTTGCTCAAAATCCCCTACTGAAGGTACAAATAATGGCGGCGATGCTAACCCAGAATAATAACGCATTTCTTTGACATGCTTATGTCCAAACTGCAAACCGTAGATTCCATAAGGATATAGTGACTCGCCCCCGGCTTGCTGTTCATGGAAGGTATGGTATTGTTTGATAAGATTCTTTCCGCCACCAGAGTAACCTGAGACTGCATTCACGGTGATGGGAAAATTATTTGTTAAAAGTCCCTTAGCAATCAACGGACGGATACAGGCTAAAAATCCTGTGGGATAACAGCCTGGATTGCTGACATACTGAGCGCTGGCGATTTTCTCTCGCTGTCCTGGATTGAGTTCGGGGAACCCATATACCCAGCCATTAGCTGTGCGATGGGCACTACTAGCATCAAGGATTTTAACCGTAGTACTACTTACTAAGCTAACAGCTTCGCGGGCTGCATCATCAGGCAGGCAGAGAATAATAACATCGACGGCATTGATTAGTTTAGCTCGCTCATTTGCATCTTTACGTTTAGATGCCTCAATGCTAACTAACTCGATATCATCCCGTTGATTGAGACGTGAATAAATTTGTAAGCCTGTGGTTCCTGATTCGCCATCAATGAAAATCTTAGGTTTAGTAATCATGCGGGGAGTATCCTTAGATGTCAGTAGTATTTTAAAACAGCTATTAGTTATCAAAGTTCAAGATGGGAATTTACACCCCAAATCAAACTTACCACGCAATAGTTCTGGGGAACTCTGACTCGCAACTGTTTACTCTGCACCTTCTGAAGGATCTTCAAAAAGGCTTTAAATGTCTCTTGTCCTATGCAGAAAACGGATGTTTTCAATCCTTTAATTTATAAGGTGGTAAAAAATTAGATAATTATCGACTGAAAAACTCCGCAGACTTGGCATTAAGAAGTCACGCTTTCTTGCCATATTTGGGTTTTATACCAGTATTTTATTTGCGATCGCCTGTATGAGTACCACGTCAACTTGGCGTATTCTTCATCTTCACCAGGAATAATTTCCCGAAAGCCTTGCATAAAAAAGGCTTTCAGCTTACCAAGTGTGCCATTCAACCCTTTGATGATCTGTTTCCAAGTTCTACTTTGCCCTCATCCTACTGCTAAATACACCTGGACAATACCTGACTTATTCTCCCCATCTCTCAGTACAATCGCGGTTTACAGTATTTGTTCCAAATTGTTGGAATGTAAATTGCCAAAAACCTTGCAGATGAATAATTTGAGATTTTTTACAAAAATATTTTCCAATTGATGATTTAAGTGCGGCATCTGGGAACAATCTATGGAACTCAGATTTTTGTTCGGTACTTGGCACTTACTAAGCGCTTAAGAAAAGAACATAAACCTGTTTAAAATACTGTCCAAGTTTACCAAAATCACCTGTGAGTAAAAAACTAGAAAATTTAAAAGTATTTATCCTGTTTTAGAGAAACAATATCCGACAGCATCAGACTAAAAATAGTCACAAATAACAGAGGTATTTATCGCTCTTCTAACTGAAGGATAAATTTCTAAGAGTTTTATTTTCCCAATTTTTAACACTCTAAGTACGGCTTGCAAAAGCCGGATTTTGTTATGGAAGGAAAAACTTACCTACACTTGCAATATCTATAAAAATGCCTAACTCTAAAATTCAAAAAGACCTTCGTCATAATTTGACCGTCAATGTTGTTGAAAGTGCATTTTTTGGCTTAGGAGCTGGTTTTGCCTCCTATATCACGATTATTCCTCTATTTGTTAGTGGTTTTACCAATTCTGCATTGCTCATCGGTCTGATCCCAGCTATTCCGCGTTTAGGTTGGCAACTACCTCAGCTATTAACAGCTAATAGAATAGCTAGATTACAGTATTACAAACCAACTGTAATGTGGTTGACAATTCACCAGAAACTTCCTTTTTTAGGATTAGCACTGGTTGCTTTGTTAGAGCTACAACTCAATCACCAAACTATCTTATATTTGACATTCGCCATCCTCATTTGGCAGGGACTAGGTAGCGGATTTAGCGCTCCTGCTTGGCAAAGTATGGTTGCTAAAATTGTTCCATCGGGAAGGCTTGGCATTTTTTACGGTGCTTTAGCTGCGGCTGCTAATCTGATGAGTATCATTGGTGCTTTGAGTGCTGGTTTACTGCTCAAGCAAATTGCCCAACCATTTAACTTTGTTCTCTGTTTTTTGTGTGCCAGCGTTGCGATGGCTCTATCTTGGTTTTTTATGTCTAGGACGCGAGAGCCAGTAAACAACTCATTATCAACCATTGAAACTAGATGTGAATTTTGGGACAGTCTGAATGTGATTCTCCGGTGCGATAAGAATTTCCGTTACTTTGTGATCGCACGTATGCTTTCACAATTAGCCTTAATGCCACTTCCCTTCTATACACTCTATGCCGTACACCATCAAGGTATGGGAGAAGCATCAATTGGGTTAATTACTGGCTTGCTGATGGGTACGCAAACTATTGCTGGATTGGTTTTGGGTTGGGTAGGCGATCGCTGGGGTAACAAGTTGGTCTTGGAAGTTGGTTCTGTTGTTTGTGCTTTCAGTTCGGTTCTTGCTGGGCTAGCAACAAATGTAAACTGTTTTTACTTGGTATTTTTAGGAGCGGGAATAGGTATGAGCGCTCTGCAAAATATTGCTGCGGTAATGACCTTAGAGTTTGGTAATCAGCGTCAACGACCAGCCTATATTGGTCTTGGTAATACCCTTGTTGCCCCTGCCACAATGCTTGCTCCCCTTTTAGGTGGATGGATAGTGGATAATATTGACTATAGAACTGCCTTCTTGGTGGCAGCTATAGGTGGATTAGTGACAGCACTAGTTTTGCACGTAGGAGTGCGCGATCCACGTTATTTGGAACAAAATTTTAGTAACCATCCAGTTGAAGTTTTGCCTGAGCAGTAAGCATTTACTCCTCCCACGCCAGAGTGCGTTTCACTGCTTTTTGCCAAGTATCAAAGTTAGATAATGGCTTATCGCTCCTAGGTTCAAACACACGCTCAATTTGTCGTTGCTGCACCAGTGCTTCATAGTTCTCCCAAAATCCTATAGCTAAACCTGCTGCAAATGCTGCACCCTGAACGGTCGTATCACGCATGATCGGCCGTTCAACTGGAATATTTAATACATCAGCTTGGAATTGCATCAAGAAATTATTCTCGCAAGCACCACCATCTACGGTTAATCGACCAACGGGAGTACTGCTAGATGAATTAATTGCCTGTACTACTTCCAAAACTTGATATGCGATCGCTTCCAACACGGCGCGTACTAGATGCTCTGGTTGGACACTGGCGGTAATGCCGAAAAAGGCTCCTCTCGCGCTCATATCCCAGTAGGGTGCGCCCAGTCCACTAAATGCAGGCACAAAGTAGACTCCGCCATTATCTTTCACCTGATTTGCCATTGTTTCACTTTCAGCAGCCGTTTTAATCAGCTTCAGGCGATCGCGCAACCATTGAATACAAGCTCCACTAGTAAACATACTGCCTTCTAAGGCATAGCCTACATTCAATGCTCCCCTTGGATTTGCTTGTGTCCATGCCACCGTAGAAATAAGTTGATGGTGCGATCGCACAATTCGATTGCCTGTGTGAGCTACCAAAAAGCTACCAGTTCCATAAGTACATTTCATCAAACCGGGGCGATCGCAGCCATGACCAAATAAAGCTGCTTGTTGATCCCCCAATATCGCAGTAATCGGAATTTCAGCGCCCAACAAAGTTGCATCAGTAACTCCAAATACTCCTAAACTAGGCTGAATCTGGGGCAAAATATGAGCCGGAATTTGAAACAGTTCAAGTAAATTCTCATCCCACTCACAGCTTTTGAGATTCATCAACATTGTCCGGCTGGCGTTGCTGTGGTCAGTAGCATGGACTTTCCCACCTGTGAGATTCCACAGCACCCAGGTATCAATAGTGCCTACTAAGACATCGTTCAGGTCAACATCTGCAAATTTGTCTAATAGCCACCTAAGTTTAGTAGCAGAGAAATAGGCATCAATAATTAATCCAGTGCGATCGTAAATTTCATCAGCATAGCCTTGCTCTTTTAACTCGTGACAAAAGGGAGCAGTGCGACGATCTTGCCAAACGATCGCTCTATGGAGTGGTTTACCACTAGTTTTGTCCCAAATCAAGCAGGTTTCACGCTGGACAGTTAGTCCCAATGCTGCGATCGTTGATGGAGCAATCTGGGCATTCTTAATGGCGGTTTCTATCACCCAACAGGTATCTTGCCAAATTTGTTGAGGGTCATGTTCTAACCATCCAGGCTGAGGATAATACTGAGTTAGTTCCTTGTATGCCTGCCCAACAATCTTACCGTCTGCGTTAAACACAAAGGCGCGGTTGCCTGTTGTACCTAAGTCCAGTGCTAAGATGTAGCCCGATGATAGAGTTGTGTTGCCAAGTGTGTGCATAGCTGCTTTGACATACTGCGTAGGTGTAGCCCAACCTAGGCATAGTGATTTTAGAAATGCGTATTAAATCACATATACATTATTTTGTGTACATTTAGGTCATCTTTTCTCACTAGATAAGTAGGTGGGCAGGAAAGTTTATAACTATGTAACGAAAACTTAGCCAGAGCGATTAGAGTCAAATTTAACACGTTGTGTACTGTAGTTACCTT